>JALXDT010000113.1 GCA_027070475.1 Candidatus Aminicenantota bacterium
GGAAAGGTGAAATAGCTTATTTAAATAATAATTATGAAGAATACAGAGATGAACTCAAAAGAGCGAAAGAATTATTAAAAAAATTAGAGAAAAAGATGAAAATTCTAAAGAAGGCAATGTCCAAAATGAATAAAACATTAGTTAATGAACTAAATTTAAAATTGGAAAGCCTTAGGAATAGATTTTATAAATTAAAGACAGGAAAAGGGATTAAGCCTCTTGGAAAAGCTCAAATATAAAGAATTTTAGAAATATGGCCCAAAGTTGCTATTGACCGAAATTCAGCAAACATATATAATTAAATTCTTTAAGGAGAAACAATGAGTTATAAAATTCATGTGATTGATGATGAACCTATTATACACGATATTATTTTAAGGGTTTTAAAGGACAAAGATTATGAGCTTGAGTTTTCAACTAATATTGAAGAAACCCTTGAAAAACATAAAAAACAGCATTTTGATCTTGTCTTGCTGGATTTGATGATTCCCGGAACTTCGGGAATACAGATTTTTAAAGAGTTAAAAAGAATAGATAGTGATGTAAAAGTTATCATTATGACAGCTTATGGCACTCTGGAAACTGCGGTTAAAGCTATTGAAATGGGAGCTATAGATTATTTGAATAAACCATTTGACAATCAGCATCTCATAGATACAATAGAAAAAGCTTTAATATCTTCAGATAAAAGGGATATAGAAGAGTTAAAACATAATTTTGGCAAATCAGAATTTTTTCATAATATAGTGGGCAAAAGTGAAGCGATAAAAGAGGTTATTAATAAGATAAAAAAAGTTGCCAAAACAAATAGTACTGTGTTGATTTATGGAGAAAGTGGCACGGGTAAAGAGCTTGTAGCAAGAGCAATACACATGGAATCATTAAGAAGTAGTTTACCCTTTGTTGTTGCATATTCAGCTCCTGATGAACTTTTTGAAAGCAATCTTTTTGGGCATAAAAAGGGAGCTTTTACAGGAGCAATCGCAGATAAGGTGGGATTGATTGAAGTTGCAAAAGGGGGAACACTCTTTTTCGATGATGTTGCTACTGTTCCATTACAGACTCAGGTTAAACTTTTAAGGGTTATTCAGGAAAAAGAGTATATAGTATTAGGTGATACTAAGGTTAGAAAGGCTGATGTGAGAGTTATTGCAGCTACGAATCAGGAATTGAGTGTAATGGTTGAAGAGGGAAAGTTCAGAGAGGATCTTTACTATAGATTGAATGTCATTAAGATTGAAATTCCGCCTTTGAGGGAGAGGAAAGAGGATATTCCTTTACTTGTAGACTTTTTTATTAAGAAGTACGCAGAAATTAATTCCAAGAACATAGAGGGGATAGATGAATCAGCTCTTGAATATTTAAAAAATTATCACTGGCCGGGAAATGTAAGAGAACTTGAGAATGTTGTGGAGAGCATGGTTGTTTTATCTGAGAATAAAATTCTTACAAAGGATGATATCCCACTTGAAAAGAGGTACTCCTCAATTCCTTTTTTATATAATCTTTTAGAGTTAAATGGAACTTCTTTAAAGGATAAAACAGAGCAATTAAAGGAATACTTACTTTTAAAGGCATTGAAGAAGGCCAATGGAGTTCAGAAAAAAGCGGCTGAGCTATTAGGAATGAAAAGCACAACCTTTAATGAAATGTTAAAAAGGCTTGATTTGAAAAATAAAAACACAAAGTGACAACACTTATAAAATTTCTTACTGACAGACGGGTGGACTCAAGAAGAAAGGTAAAAAATCTGATAAAAGATGGGTATGTGAAAGTAAATGGGGAGGTAGTAAGGGAACTTTCATATCAGGTTAATGAAAAGGATAGGATAACTGTTAAAGGGAAAAAAATTCCTCCGCCTCTTCCAAAGGTCTATGTGCTTTTAAATAAACCTAAAGGATATATAACATCTTTGACTGATCCTGAAGGAAGGAAAACCATATATGAATTACTCCCCTATAAGTTAAAAAAATTAAAAATTTATCCTGTAGGAAGGCTTGATCTGCAGTCTGAGGGATTGATTTTTTTAACAAATGATGGAGATATAGCTAACTTTGTTTTGAATAGTGGATTGGAAAAATGGTATATTGTAAAGGTGTCTGGTTTTCCTGAAGTAAAAAAAATAGAGTTATTGAAAAGAGGAATAAAAATAGATAAAGGGAAGAAAACACTTCCGGCTAAGATAAAACTTTTAAGAAAAACAAAGAAAAATTCTTGGTATGAAGTAAGATTAATAGAAGGAAAGAAAAATCAGATTAGACAGATGTTTAAGAAAATAGGGCATCCTGTTTTGAAATTAAAGAGAATTAAAATTGGTAAATTTGAACTTAAAGGTATACCTCTTGGAGAAGTAAAAGTATTGGGAGATGATGAAATCAGATGGTTGATTAAAGAAAAAGAAAAAAAGAATGTATAAAGTTCTTTTAATTGGTCTTGGTAATGCTGGACTTTTTTATGAATTTGACCCAAAGAGAAGAAAACCAGCTTCTCATTATGGTGGTATAAAGGCTTTTCCTGATGAACTAAGACTTGTTGGGGTATGTGATATAGATGAAAGCAAAAAATTTTTTCTTAAAAAAAAGGGAATTGATTTACCCTTTTTTGAGAACTACAAGGAAGCAATAGATTCTTTAAAGCCTGACATTGTGACAATTGCTTCCTGGACAAAAACCCATGAAGAGATTTTTACTTATTCATTAAAAGAGGGCGTGAAAGGAATTATTTTAGAAAAGCCGATAGCAAGAAATTTGAAAGAAGCTGATAGGATGAAAGCTCTTTGGGAAAAGAAAAAAATCCCTGTTGTTGTTAACCATGAAAGGAGATGGGATACGCGATATGAGTTTTTAAGAGAATCTATATATAATGGAAGAATAGGTGTTGTGAAAACAGTTTATGGAAAAGTTCTTTTAGGGAAAATTCCAAAAAAATTTCATTCTCTATTTCTTGATCTTGAAGGTGGAGGGCCTCTCCTTCATGATGGTACTCATATGATTGATATATTGTTCTTTATTTTTAAAGATTTTGAGATCAAAGATGTTTTTATAGAAAGAGAGGGAAAGATAGAGAAAAGAGTTATTGCTCTAATGTATGAAAAGAGTAATAAAATCCCGATTTTTATTGAAGTTGGTGGCGAAAGGGATTATTTTCATTTTTCTGTTGAAGTGGAAGGCACTAAAGGAAAGATAGTAGTTGGTAATGGCATATCTGAGCTTTATGAAGTCAGAGAGAGTAGATTATATACAGGTTTTAAGGATTTAGTCAAAGTCCCTTTTCCTTTTAATAAACTGGATGAGACAAGAGCATTTGACGGACCATATTATGAAATTTTGAAAGCATTAAATGGAAAAGACGATTTAAATTCAGGCTTCATTGATGGATATAAGGCTCTTAAATTAATTGAGAAGCTTTATGAATCAGGGGGGATGAAAAAAAGAAGCTTATAAAAATCCAAATTTTTGGACAGAAAATCCAAATTTTTGGATTTTTTAATATGGCGGTTTCCTTAAACACAACAATATCGTAGTTTTGTGCTGGTATGTTTCTTTATAGGTAATTTTCTAAGAATTTTAAAAGGAGGTTTACATGCGTAAATTATTAACGCTGTTTGTTGCAGTAGCTTTTATTATTTCGTTTGGTTATGCACAAAAGTCTACTGCAAACATTCACGCAAAGGTTGTGGACTCCAACGGAAGTCCTTTACCGGGAGTTACTGTTACTCTTACAGGAGACAAGATTGCTCCTATGACAACTATTACCACGGCTTCAGGTAACTTTAGATTTCTCAAGCTCCCTATTGGCACATATTCTGTCAAAGCAGAGCTTGAGGGTTTTGAGCCGGCGGTAAAAAAATTGGTTCTCCACGCAGGTGATGATGCTACTTTTACTCTTGTTCTAAAAATGGGGAAGCTCACAGAAAAGATAACCGTTACAGCTGAGAGCCCTGTTGTTAACACCAGAAAAGCAACTGTTGCTTCAAACTTAACTCAGGAGCAGTTACAATCAATCCCTGTTCCAAAGAATATTGATCATATTCTTGATACTATTCCCGGTGTCCTTCTTGATACCCTTGAAGGTGGAGGACAGTGGGGTTCAGAAGTTGTAGGAATGGGAAGTGATAGATTCAATTCTGACTGGACATTAAATGGTGCTAATGTTGGAGCTGCAAGATTTGCAGGGAAGATGGCTATGAGCATCAATATTAATGCTGTCGATGAAGTTCAGGTTTCTCAGGGTGCTGATGATATTGAAACAGCAGCTGGCGGTATGGTTGTTAACTTTGTTACCAAGAGAGGAGGTAACAAGGTTTCTGGAGACAGTTATATTTATGTCCAGGATGAGGATTTTGAATTCAAAAAAACACTTCCTGAATCCATGCTCAAACTTCACCCAGATTGGGTAACACCAGGAGTTAACAGAATAACACAGCTTGGATTCAACCTTGGTGGCCCTATTGTTAAAGATAGAGCATGGTTTTTTATTTCTTACAGCAACAACTATGTATCAAAGAGAACCGTTGCCAATCAGGAAAAGAGAGGGGTTTCTCCTTCATACTTAGGTAAATTGAATTTCCAGTATGGATCTTCTTCTTTACAATTGCAGATTGTAAAGGATAAGTCAAAAGCATATTTAAATACCTGGACAGATCCTTCCTATTTTACAGAAGGGCCTATTCAGGATACTGTTGCTGGTACAACTGTTTATCAGGCAGATCTTGATATAGTTAAAGGTAATCTCTTTGTAAATTTAAAATATTCATTCTTAACGGGAAGTGTTGTTGATGATCCGAGAGGAACAGACCTTGATAATGGTCATGGCCCCGGAAACTATGGTCCGGATAAAACAATGTATCAGGATAAAGATCTCTGGGTCGTGGTAAATGGTGAAACTTCTCAGATCTATCAGGGAACCGCTCCTTGGTGGGAAAGATCTCAGGAAAGGAAACATGGTAAAGCCATAGCTAACTATTTTGTTGATAATTTTATGGGTGGAACCCATGAAATTAAGGTCGGAGCTACCTATCAGGATGGTATATATCTCCCACAGATTCAGTATCCAAATTCAAGACTTATAATTATATTTGCTCCCGGAGTTCCTGGTGATAATGGAACAGGAGCCAGACCTACAATTAACAAGTATGATGATAATTGGGATCTTTTTGGTGCATATACAGATAATGTTGGAAACATTCATTCCAAGAGAATGGGTATATTCTTCCAGGATACAGCAACCTTCGGAAAATTGGTTGCAAATATAGGTCTCAGATATGATAAGATTTGGTATCACTTTGGTGAAACCACAGCAAATGGTTTTAAATTAAGAACATATAAGGGCCCTGAAGGTGCAGCTGAACCTGTTCCTGAATGGGAACCTTACATTGGTCCAAAAACAGTACAGCCCTATGATGTAAAGGCTATTCCTTCTGTCTTTTCTCCAAGATTATCCTTAAACTATGATATTTCAGGAAATGGAAAAACAGTTATTAAATTAAGTGTTGCATCCTACGGTCCAAAACTTGAAGGTCAGGAAGGAAATATGTTCTGGCCTCTCAGCTTCAGGGGAATCTGGGTACCTTTCTGGGATATGAATGGAAACTTTATGCCTGATCCGGGTGAATTTGATCCTCTTACACCTTTTGAAATTGATATGTACAAAGCAAACCCGAGTCTATATCCCAATCCAACATCTGTCGGGGTAATGAGATATTTTGGATTCAATAAGTATGATCCAGAACAGACAACAACAAATGTTAAATTTGCTGATGATTACAAGAACCCGACCACATACGAAGTGATTCTTGGAATGGATAAGGAAATCTTTAAGAACTTCGGTATTTCAGCTAACCTGATTTATAAAAAAGCTGTTAATCCCAAGAGATTTTTATGGCAGTATCCTGACGGAGAAATTGAAAATGCCTCAATGTACAAGATTTACTATACAGACCCTGTTACAGGACAGAGCCTCTGGACAAATACAAGAGGTTCAGGTTCAGTAAGACTTATTACAAACTATCATAAAACTCATACAGAGTATCTTGGTTTGAAAATTGAGGCAGTAAAGAGACTTGCTGACAAATGGATGCTTGATGCTTCATTGGTATTACAAAATTGGCATTGGGTAAGAGATAGGAGTGAATATTTCTCCTTTACCAACTGGGAGTACTATGAAAAACAAGGGTACTATCCTTATGCTCTTAATGAGGGGTACATTATTCATGCAAGATGGATTTTTAAGATTAATGGACTCTTCCAGCTTCCCTATGGTATAAACTTCTCCTATAACTTCAGAATAAGAGAAGGATATCCTGTCTTTCCGTACGGTGGTTATCCGAAGAGCAACTTGGGAAGAACCTATTTCTTTAGCAAAGATCAGAGATGGGGTGAAGTAAGATTACCGGCTAACTATATGCTTGACCTTGGACTTGAAAAGAGCTTTATGGTTAGTGATAATGTGAAAGCTACACTTATCTTTTATCTGATCAATGCTGATAATCACTTTAATACAGAAAAGATGGAATGGAGACCTGGTCCATATCAGGGCAGTGTTATCGAAGTTAATCCTCCGGGACTTCTCCAGTTCGGATTCAGAGTTAATTTCTAAAGAACAAAGGCTGTAATTTAAATAAAAGCCCGTTCGCTGTAAGCGAACGGGCTTTCTTATTTTAATGGAATTTTTTTTATTCTTTTATTTATATTATATTTTTTTATAAATAAAATAATT
>JALXDT010000114.1 GCA_027070475.1 Candidatus Aminicenantota bacterium
ATTATACAGAGAACCGTCAGATCTCATATTCAGAACAGCTTCCCACGCATTTTTAGCCTTTGATTGAGGGGTTAAAAGACAAAAAACCATTTCTTCAAAAATTCTTTCTTTATCCTTTTTAGTACCGATTTTTTTAAACTCGGAAGTTCTTTTTTTTATTTTTGATTCTATTTTTTCATATTCAGACAAAAGTATTTTTCTATTCTTTTGGGACATAATAACATCTTTTGGGCGACTCTACTTTCCCTTCTTTTTTAAGCGAATTTATTAATTTTGAAACCTCACCCTTGGGAATATTTGCAAGCTCTGCAATCTCTCCACTTTTCAAAGGTTTGTTTGCATCCCTCATAACCTTTAAAACTAATTCTTTTTTATCCATCTTAAACCTCTTTTGTTATAAATTTAGGGGGAAAGAGAAAGGTCTTTCCCCCTTTTTTAATTCTATAAATTAAATTTTTTTGTGGCAAAGCCACCAGTCATAACACTCAATTTCACCTTTTTCTTTTGATTTTTCTCTCTCTTTTATCTGTTCAACTGTACCTGCAGGAGGAACTATTGCTCTGTCTCCGATAAGTTCATTTTCAGGCCATTTATGAGGAAGTGCAACCTTTTTCTCATCACTAATCTGAAGTGCTTTAAGGGCTCTAAGAATTTCATCCCAATCTCTCCCAACCTCAGCAGGATAGTAAACTATTGCTCTGATAATACCTTTAGGATCTACCATAAAAACAGCTCTTGCAGTTATGGATGCTCCGCTCGGGATCATTCCAAGGGCTTCTGCTACCATTCCTCTGTCATCTGCAATAATTGGAAACTCAATTTCTTCTTTAAGATTATCTTTGATCCATTCAGCCCACTTTAAGTGAGAGAACACCTGATCCACACTTAGACCTAAAACTTCAGCTCCTAATTCTTTAAATTTGCTTAATCTCTTCTGCATAGCATAAAACTCAGTAGTACAAACAGGTGTAAAATCAGCCGGATGGCTGAATAAAACAAACCATTTTCCCGATAAATCATCGGGTAATTTCATGTTCCCGTGAGTTGTTTTTACCTCAATTTCCGGGAATCTTTCTCCTAATACGATCATCTAAAACCTCCTAATTATTTTTATTTTCATTAAAAGTGCTTCTCTGAGCCAATTCTCTATCAACCATAAAAAGACCACCTTTGTAATCCCTTACCATTTTTAATTTTTCATAAACAGCTAAAGTGGAAGCTTCTTCTTCTACCTGTTCATCAACAAACCAATTTAAAAAGCTTTGTGTTGCAAAATCCTTTTCCTTTACCGCAAGCTCCATCAATTTGTTTATCCTTTCAGAAATGTATTTTTCGTGTTCATAAGCAGCTTTAAAAACATCTTCAAGTGACTTCCACTCTTTTGCTGGTTCTTTAATCTCCTTTAAAATAACTCTTCCGCCTCTCTCTTCAATATATTTGTAAAATTTCATTGCATGTTCCAGCTCTTCCTGCGCCTGAGCCTCGAGCCAGCTTGCGGCTCCATTCATATTAATAGAACTTGAATATGCAGCCATCGAAAGATACAAATATGCAGAAAAAAATTCAGCATTAATCTGATCATTTAATTCTTTTTCCAATTTTTTACTTATCATTTTAACCTCCATTTTAAATTTGTAATCATAACAATATTAATATAATATAAAATTTAAAGAATGTCAAGGGTTAAAATTATTTTAAATTAATTTTTTAAAAATTGGTGGAAACTCTTTTAATTTAATGGTTCAATGTGTATGTTTATTATTAGTTTTTCATAAAAACTTTCTTTTAATTTTTTCTCAACTTTAGAAGCAATATCATGAGCCTCTGTGACATTTAGTTCTTTATTTACTCTTATATGTACATCAATTGCAATATAACTGCCAATCTTTCTTGTTCTCAAATTGTGAGGATTAAAAACTCCCTCTACTGAATTAATTATTTTTAAAATTTTCTCTTCTCCCTCTTTTCCAATTGACCTTTCCACAAGCTCATCAAAAGAAGATTTTAAAATATTGAAAGATAAAATAAAAATAATAATACTTAGAATAAGTGCTGCTAAAGGATCTAAAAATCTCCAAAAACTTGGTAACATTATACTTCCAACAATTCCCAAGAGAACACCAAAAGATGATACAGCATCACTTAAATGATGATAGGCATTTGATATTAAGAGCTCGCTTCCAAACTTTTCCCCTACTTTTTTAGTAAAGAGAAATACATATGTTTTAAACAAAATCGACAAAGCCGCAATGATAACAGTAAACCATGCTGGAGTTAAAAAAGCCCCTCCTTTAAATATATTAAAAATCTCTTTAAAAGAATAATAGAAAATCTCAAGAGCAGCAAAAAACAAAAAAATCCCCAGAACAAGATTGGCAAATGTTTCATACTTACCATGACCGTATTTGTGGTTTTCGTCAGAGGGTTTCGAACTAAGTTTTAGCCCTAACAAAACTACAATATCAGAGCTTAGATCAGAAAAGGAGTGTATACCGTCTGCAATAAGAGCAGAACTTCCTCCTATGTAGCCAAACAATATTTTAATAATAAACAAAAATATATTAATAAAAACACCGATAAAAGTTACCTTTTTTGCTTCTTTAAAGTAAACATTTTCATTCATACTTTTTTATATTATAATAGAAAAACCAATGAGTAAAGGAGGAAAGTATGTATATTCTTTTACTAATGATTTTAGTAATTGCAGTTATAGGTGTAATCTTCGGAATTCAAAATACAGCTCTTGTAACTCTAAAACTATTTAGTTTTAAATTTGAAAGCTCTTTGGCACTTATACTTTTAATTTTTCTTGGAATTGGTATTATTTTAACCCTCCTTTTTTCCATTCCTTATTATATAAAATATAAGAAAAAAATATCCATTCTCAAAAAGAAGATAAAAGAGCTTGAGGCAAAAAACAGAGAGTTGGAAGAAACAAAAAAATCTCTTGAAGAAGGCAACAAAGAGATAATTCAAGAGGAAGAATAAAACCCTAACTTATTTCCTATTGACTTAGTAGGTAATTATGTTATAATAAAAAACTTATTTAAGGAGGTTAAAAATTTTAGAACTAAAGGATATAACGATAGAAATTGAAGGAAAACCAATCCTAAAAAATGTCAATCTTACAATACGAAAAGGTGAGACACATGTACTTTTCGGTCCGAACGGAGCAGGAAAGAGCACCCTTTTAATGGCTATTATGGGATTCCCAAAATACAAAATTACAAAAGGTAAAATCTTTTTTAATGGAAAAGATATAACAGAAACATCTGTAGATGAAAGGGCAAGAGAGGGTATCGGAATTGCTTTTCAGAAGCCACCTGCCATTAAAGGAGTAACCCTTGGTAAAATTATTGAAATTCTCAAAAAGAATAGCAATGGAGAAATTGAAGAATATATTGATATGTTGAAAATGAGAGAATTTTTGAAAAGAGATATTAATTACAAATTTTCAGGCGGAGAGGTAAAGAGAGCTGAACTTCTTCAACTTTTGGTCCAAAAACCAGCTCTTTCCTTAATAGATGAGCCAGAATCAGGCGTGGATGTTGATAATATTAAAGTTGTTGGAGAGGCAATCAGAAAAGTTCTGGACAAAGACAAACATATCTGGGAAAGAAATTCATCGGGATTAATTATAACTCACACGGGGGCAATCCTTGATTATGTGAAAGCTGATTTTGGACATCTTATAATAAATGGAACTTTAAAATGTACGGCAAATCCAAGCGATATTTTTGAGTATATAAAAAAGAAAGGATACAAGGAGTGTGAAAAATGTCCGAGAAATTTAATAAGATAGACAGAGAAGATAAAGAATTTTTAAAGAATGTGGGTGTTGATCTTGATAGTAAAGAGAGGTCAGCTTCTTTCACCATTGTAAACAATGATGTTTCTGAGGTTGATATTCAAGATGAGGCAGCCATAGAGCTTTTATCCTTACAGAGAGCAAAGGAAAAACATCCATGGCTGAAAGATTATTTATGGACTTTAATAGATAAAAATAAGGATAAATGGACTAAGATAGCAGCGGAGAATGAGGCAAACGGATATTTTATAAGAGTTAAAAAGGGCAGAAAGGTGGATTACCCTCTTCAAGCCTGTTTTTATATAAAAACACAGAGATTTGTTCAAGCTGTTCACAATGTAATAATAGTGGAGGAGGGAGCTCATCTTGATATAATCAATGGTTGCGCAACAGCATCATATGTAACAACTGGAGCTCATTATGGGATAACGGAAATTTTCGTAAAAGAGGGTGGATATTTAAGTTATAATATGATCCATGATTGGGGAGAAGAGGTTGAAGTAAGACCGAGAACAGCAATAAAAGTAGAAAAAAACGGAACCTTTATATCAAACTATGTTGCCCTTGAAAATACAAAAATCACTCAATCATATCCTGTAGCCCACCTTGTCGGAGAGAACAGTGTGGCAAAGTTTACCTCCTTGGTTTATGCCCCGCCGGGAGCAACCTATGACCTTGGAGCAAAAATAATCTTAGACGCAGAGCATGCAAAAGGAGAAATCATTTCAAGAACAATAAGCGGGGGAGGAAGAATTATTTCAAGAGGTTATCTTCTTGGTGCAAAGCCTAAGATCCACGCACACCTTGAATGCAGTGGGATGATTTTAGCGGAGGGAGGTTCCTTGTATACAATCCCTGAACTTGAAGCTCTTGTTGATGACGTTGAAATGAGCCATGAAGCAGCTGTCGGTAAAATTGCCGAAGAGGAATTGGAATACCTGATGGCAAGAGGATTGACTGAAGAAGAGGCAACTACACTTATAGTCAAAGGCTTTCTTGACACAAAAATTATGGGCCTACCTCCTGAATTGGAAGAGCAAATGGAAAATGCAATAAACAGTCTTGAAAACGCTTTTTAAAATATTAAGATACTCATTTCTTTTCTTTATTTTAGCTCTTACTATCTATTATTTTCTTCCGGAAAAAGCTCTCCCCGAGGGAGTAACGATAGACAAAATCATAATCATTAAACAAAAGCACAAAATGTTTGTTTACTCAAAGGGGAAACTCTTAAAAACCTACAGAGTTTCATTAGGAAAGGTAAAAGGGGAAAAAAGATTTGAAGGTGATAGTAAAACTCCAGAAGGAGTTTATTATATTGATAGCAAAAATTCAAAAAGCCAATTTTATTTAAATCTTGGAATTTCTTATCCCAATAAAGAAGACACCAGGTATGCCAGAAAATATGGAAAAAGTCCCGGTGGATTGATAAAAATTCACGGACTAAAAAATGGTTTGGGCTTTATTGGGAAATTTCACAGGTTTTTTGATTGGACAAGAGGATGCATTGCTCTTACAAACAAAGAAATAAAAGAATTGTACAAAGCTACCCCTGTCGGAATACAAATTATTATAAAACCATAAATTGGAATCTGCTTAATTCTTACTACAAAATTCTCATTTTGAATTATTTTTCTTTTTTAATGACATCTCATTTTTTTCCTCTTTCAATAAGATTTTTCTGACTAAACTTATCCCTTTCGGTATGATTATTTTTGTCTCATTTCAGTTGATTTGAAAAAGTGAAAATATAGGGTATAATATAATTCTATTTTTTGTGAGGTGCATATGAAAAGAAAAATTTTTCTAATTTTTGTTTTGGTTTTTACGTTAGTTTTCTTAACAAACTTAGTTTATTCTGGCCAAAAGGTTGATAAAAAAGTTCTTAAGCAGGCTTCAAAATTAGGGAAAAAAGGAGACAAAGAACTTAAGAAACAGAATTATGACAAAGCTATAGAATATTATAGTGAATCTTTGAAGCTGTATCCTGACAACAAAAAGGTGCATAACAATATAGCTATTGCTTATGTCCAGAAAAAAGAGTATGAAAAGGCAGTAGAGCATTATGAAAAAGCCCTTGAAATAGATCCTAAGTTTAAAAACCCAAAAAAACCTTTGTTAAATCTACTAAACTATCTTGGTGGAAATTTTATGCAAAAAGGTGATTTTAAAAAATCCAACTATTACTATGAGAAGCTTCTTAACCATCTTGAAGATAGTGAAAAAAATAAAAAATTCATTATGACAGTTAATTACAGAATAGGGATTAATGCTTATAGATTGAAAGAAAACAAAAAATCACTTCAATATCTACAAAAGGTTTTAAACTTTCCAAAATTCAAAGAGACTTTTCCAAAACTTTATCCCCCTGTTATTTACTTAATTGGGACTAACTATGCAGTATTGGGAAACTATGAAGAAAGCAATAAATATTTGAAAGAGTATGTAAACTTAAAAAAAGATGAAGAAAAAACGGATCCTTTTGTTTCATATGCATATTTCTTTATTGGAGAAAATCATTTTAAAACACTTGAGGATAAAATTAATGAGTTAAAGAAAACGAAGGATGAGAAAGAGTTAGAGAACATAAAAAAGATGGCTATCTCTATGAGGGATGAAATAGAGCCTTACTTTAAAAAATGTATAGAGTTAAATCCAAAGTTTGAGGATGCTTACACCAAATTGGGGAATTTTTATTATCTTTCAAATGAGATAAAAAAAGCCCTTGAAATTTACAATAAACTTGTTGAGCTTTTCCCCAATTCATCCTCTTATTACTCGTATAAAAAATTCAGAGATACATTAAAAAAGAAGTTAGAGCAAAAAAAATAAACAGGCCTGTTAGGCGAAAAAAACAAAGGAGGCAAAAAATGGGTGTAAAAAAAGGTGATAGAGTTGTGGTAAACTATACAGGAACCTTTGAAGATGGAACAGTATTTGATTCCAGTTACCATGGAGATCATTCCCATCCTATTGAATTTACAGTTGGGAGTGGAGAAATTATAAAAGGTTTTGATGAAGGTGTTGTGGGTATGGAAGTGGGAGAAGAAAAGGATATAACTATTCTTCCGGAAGATGCTTACGGAGAGAAGAGACCTGAACTTATACAAAGAATACCCAAAAACCAATTCCCAGATAGTGAAGGGTTAAAAGAGGGAATGAGTGTGAATCTTATGACAACAGACGGGCAGGAATTTCCTGCTACAATTGTCAAAATAGAGGATGATGCGATTACAATTGATTTAAATCACCCTCTTGCAGGAGAAAAACTTAATTTTAAAATTAAATTAGAAGAGATCAAATAATTTTTTAACTATTTTTAGTTTCTTTTTCCCCAATATGTTAAAATAGCATATAATGGAGGGAAAATGATACTTACTATTTTTGGCTATCCAAAAACCGGCAAAACGACTCTTTTTAATTTATTAACAGGACAGAAAGAAAAAGTCGATAAATTTTCCTCTTCAAAGGGAGATCTTCACAAAGCGGTCGTTTCCGTACCGGACGAAAGATTAGAAAAGTTAAATGAGTTTTATAATACAAAAATTAAGCATGCTCAGATTGAATACCTTGATACAGGCAGTCTTTCTTTCGGAGAAGTAAAAGCATCAACTTTTCTTGATGTTTTAAGAAGAAGTGATGGCTTAATTCATGTTGTCAGAGGCTTTAGTGACCCTGAAATAATACATCCGGCAGGCTCGGTTAATCCCCAGCGGGACATATCTTCTATGGAAGATGAACTTATAATCTCTGATATAATTACTGTTGAAAAAAGGCTTGAAAGATTAGAAAAGGATTTACAGAGGAATAAATCAAAGGAACTTGAAACAGAGAAAAAAGTCTTAATTAAAATCAAAGAATTTTTGGAAACAAACAGACCTTTAAGGGAAATGGAATTATCAGATGCTGAGGAGTTTATAATCAGGGGATTTCAATTTTTATCCCAAAAACCAATAATCCACCTTATAAATCTTGATGAAGGTAAGGAGCCTGTAAGAGAAGAAAGAGACAATCAACTAATCCTCTCTTTTTACGGTAAGATAGAAGAGGAAATAATGGATCTTGATGAAGAAGAAAGAAAAGTTTTTTTGGAAGAGTATGGGATAAAAGAATCAATAAGAGATAAATTTATAAGGGAAAGCTATAAACTTATGAATCTTATCTCTTTTTTCACCGTTGGTGAAGATGAGGTTAGAGCATGGACAATAAAGAAAGGAGATACAGCTTATGAAGCTGCTGGTAAGATTCATACTGACCTTCAAAAAGGTTTTATTAGGGCAGAGGTAATTTTTTGGGAAGATTTTGTTAAAGTAGGTGGTTTTAAAAATGCAAAGGAAAAAGCTCTTTTGAGATTAGAGGGAAAGGATTATAAAGTTAAAGATGGAGATATTGTCCATATTAGATTTAATGTTTGATGAATGAGTGGGAATTAATTGAATATATAAAGGGAGAGTTTAATTCAAAAGTAGAATTATCCATCGGAGACGATTCAGCTGTCATTAAAAATGGGGACAAATATCTTGTTTTTACAAAAGATTTAATGGTAGAAAAAACACACTTTATCTTGGAAAATTATCCACTGAACTTTATAGGGGAAAAATTAGTTAATGCTAATTTAAGTGATGTCGCAGCTATTGGAGCAACTCCCTTGTTTGCTCTTTTAGGCCTCTGTTTAAAAGAGGAAATTAAAGAGAAAGATATAAAACTTCTTCTGAATGGAATAAGGGAGAAGTTAAAACAATACAATGTTCTTCTTTTAGGTGGAGATATTGTAAAAGGAGAGAACCTTTCCCTTTCCATGACTATTATAGGAGAAACCAGGAGGTATATTACAAGAGATAGAGCTAAGGAGAATGACATAATCTACCTTTCAGGGGAAATTGGCTATTCCAGAGCAGGGTTATATGAATTTATAAAAAAAGGGGATATAAAAAATAAAAATGCAAGGGATAGATTTTTAAGGGGTAACAATCGTCTTGACCTTATGAGTTTTTTAAAACAGGTAAGAGTAGATGCATTAATAGATATTTCAGATGGTTTTTATCAGGATTTAACTCATATCCTAAAATCTTCCAGTGTGGGTGCAGTGATTCACCTTGAGAATTTTCCGAAAGACTCCTATCTTGAAAAAATAGCAAATGAAAGTGGTTTAAATTATTATGATTTTATTTTAAACAGTGGGGAGGAGTATGAATTAATTGTTGTTGCCCCTGAAGATGATGAAAAGTTTTTAAATAATGGTTTTATAAAAGTGGGAAAAATTAAAAAAGAAAAAGGTCTAAAATTCTTTCTCAATGAAGAGAACATAAATATAAAAAACTTATCCTTTACACATAACTTTTGACGCAGAGTGTACTCTTGACTTCTAACTGACTCTCCTTTATTATTTTCAATAATTATTTAATGTCAATGATAAAAAGAAAAAGCTTATTTTTTTATGTGTTAATAATTGCGTTTATTCCTTTCTATTCCCATTCTTACTATAAAGAAAATAAAATTGGTTATGAAAGAAAGGATCTTAGCATTTTCCAATGGTTTTTAAGGGAAAAAGGGAGTAAAGAGTTAATAAAAGCAGAAATACCCGGAAGTGTTCAACTAAATCTTTACAAAGCGGGTATTATAGAGGATCCCTTTTACCGGGATAATGAGGAGAAGAACCGATGGGTCGGAGAAAAGGATTGGGAATATTTGACAGAATTTTCCATACCCGAAGAGATTTTGAAAAAAGAGAATATTGAAATTGTATTTAAAGGGCTTGATACTTTCGCAGAAGTTTTTCTTAATAAAAAAAAGGTTTTGGTATCTGATAATTTTTTCAGAGAGTGGAGAGTGAATGTTAAAGGAAAATTAAAAAGAAAAAACAGACTGAGAATTTTATTTACCTCTCCTCTTGAAATTATAAAAGAAAAAAAATCTGAGTACCCTTACGGGGAACCGACCGCAGATTATATTTTTGTCAGAAAACCAGCTTATCAATTTGGGTGGGATTGGGCTCCGGTCTATTTAACAATGGGGATCTGGAAACCTGTGTATATTGAAAGCTGGGATAATTTAAGACTCAAAGATGTAAGGGTAGTTCAAAAGGAGATTAAAAGGGAGTATGCAAACTTGGACTTTGTATTTGACATAATTTCAATTAAAAATCAAAAAGCAAAATTAGTGCTCTCAAACAAGAAAGAGAAAGTTAGGATCACAAAGGATATCCTCCTGAAAGAAGGAAATAACAAAATTACAATAAACTATATACTCTTAAAACCAAAACTATGGTGGCCCCATAATATGGGAGAACCATATCTTTATGATTTTAAGGCAAAACTTATTCAGGGGAACAGGATAAGAGGAGAATGGTCAAAAAAAATCGGCATAAGGGAAATTAAACTTATAAGAGAAAAGGATAAATTGGGGGAGAGTTTTTACTTTAAAATTAATGGGAAACCTGTTTTCATTAAGGGAGCAAACTACATTCCTCAGGATGTTTTTTTATCAAGAATCGGAAGAAAACAATATGAAAAGCTGATAAAAGATGCTGTCAAATCAAATATAAATATGTTAAGGGTTTGGGGAGGCGGATTTTATGAGAATGATATATTTTACGAATTATGTGATAAATACGGAATTTTGGTGTGGCAGGATTTTATGTTTGCCTGTGCACTCTATCCTGCGGATAAAAATTTTCTTGAAAATGTAAAAACAGAGGCTATTTACAATATAAAAAGATTGAGAAACCATCCATCCCTTGCTCTATGGTGCGGGAACAATGAGATATACGAAGGCTGGGGACATTGGGGGTGGCAGAAGATGTATTCTAAAAAAAACAGAAAAAAGATAGTTGATGATTATAATAAACTTTTTTTAAACCTATTACCTGATCTGGTGAAAAAGTATGATAGCAGCAGACCTTATATCCATACATCTCCTCTTACAAATTGGGGAGAAAAAAAATTAAACACAAAAGGTGATGTCCATTACTGGGGAGTATGGCACGGACAGGAGCCTTTTGAGATTTTCACAAAAAAAGAGAAAATCGGAAGATTTGTAAGTGAGTTCGGTTTTCAATCCTTCCCTGATATGAAAACAATAAAAGAGTTTACAGAAAAAGAGGATAGAACATTAAGCTCTGAAATCATAAAAGCCCATGAAAAGCATCCGATCGGTTTGAAAATCATAAAAAAATATATGAAAGAATATTTTGATATTCCTGTACTTCTTGAGGATTTCGTATATATGAGCCAGATTTTACAGGCTTATGGAATTGGGATAGGGATAGAGTCTCAAAGAAGAGCAAAACCAATGTGTATGGGCACCTTATACTGGCAGTTTAATGATTGCTGGCCTGTTATCTCATGGTCCGGAATAGATTGGAGAGGAAGATGGAAAGCTTTACAGTACAAAGTAAGAAAATTATATTCCAATATTATTATTTCCCCCGTTGTAAAGGATAAAAATCTAAAAATTTATGTGATTTCAGATTCCGATGAAGATAAAAAGGTGGAATTACAGCTTTTTCTAAAGGACTTTTCCGGAAAAAATCTTTTCTCAGAGAGTAGGAATATATTGTTAAAGGCTGGTAGAAGTAAAGTTTATTATGAAGAAACATTAGAAAACCTGCTAAGAAATATAAGAAAGGACAAGGTTTTCCTTTACATAATTTTAAAAGACAAAAACAAAAAAACCATTTCAGAGCGCTACTTTTATTTTGTAAAACCCAAAGATTTGAAACTTGAAAAACCTGTTGTAAAAATATCTGTTGAAAGAGATTTTGATGGATACAGTTTAATAATTAAAACAAACAAACTGGCTAAGTATATGTATTTAAGTTATGAAAATTATAATGGCTTTTTTACGGATAATTATTTTGATCTTATACCCGGTATAACAAAAAAGGTAAAATTCATTACCAAAGAAACAATTAAGAATCCTATAAAAGAATTAAAAATAATGGTTTATGAATAAAAGGCTAATAAATCTTTTGCGCTATATCCACCTTTTTTAATTTTATAAACTTTGAGCCTTTATATTTTATGAAAATAGTAGCCTCAAGTTTTTTCCAGACATTTTTATTTTTTTCAAAAGCTTCCGCACTTTTGCCAACATAGCCATGAATACACCAGATCTTAACTTTTTCTCCTGTATTTCCTATCTTTATGTCTTTTTTAGGATATATCGCCCAACCTGAATCAAAGGTTATCTTATCTCCTACTATCTTAAAGGTAATTAAGAAATTAATAGAACCCTTTGAAATAACCTCTTTCAAAGAATTTTTAACCCTGAATTCAACAAAAGGCAAAATTTTTATCTTGTTCAAAGCTCTCTCTGATATAAACCAGCCTGTTTTCATATCCTCAAGAATTATACCTTTTCTTATTTCCTGCTCTGAAATAGTTTTAAAAGAAAAGCCTCCTGTGATTTTGTAAACTCCGTAAAAAATTATAATTCCTAAAACTAAAATTAAGATCCATAATGTTTTGTTATTCATTTATGCTCCGTATTTTTTTAATTTTAATGTATTTGCAAGCAAAAGAGGAAGAATATCCACAGCATAAAAATTCCCGTAAATTCCCTTAGCACATTCTCTCTCGGTGAAGACCCTAACATCATCCTTAATTATATATGGTGAATAGAGAAGAAATGGATTCGGGTGCCATGAATGTCCGCTTAATTTGCAGGGTGTGGAATGATCTCCTGTGATTGCGATTGCGTCCGGTTTCAGATTCAAGATTTCCGGTAGTATTTCATCTACTTTTTCAATTATTTTAACCTTATTATTAAAATTACCATCCTCTCCATAAGAATCTGTCTTTTTAATGTGAATATAGAAAAAGTCATAGTTCTCCCACTCTCTTTTAAGAGTAATGATCTCATCATCTATTTCCGCTCCCACATCAAGAACATTCATTCCCACCAACTTTGCAAGTCCTCTGTACATCGGGTAGTTAGCTATTGCAGCAGGATTTAATTTAAATATCTTCTGCATAGGTGGGATTTTAGGATATTCTGAAAAGCCTCTTAAAAGAAGTGCATTGGCTGGGTGACTATCTTTTAAAACAACAACGGCTTTTTTCATAAATTTGGTTATTACATTAGCTGTAAACTCTGCTTTTGGATTATTGGTAAGGGGTTCGGGAAATTTTAAAGGAAGCCCCTCTTTTTGAGGATCAGCATCCGAAATTTCCTCGGAAAGTTCAGGGTGTTTTAATTTAATCACAAATCTGTGCTCTTTTCCCGAATAAAGAGAAATTTTAACTCCATCAATCTCTTTTATATTTTCAGAAAGAAGTTTTATTATCTCTTTGTTTTTTTCAGTCGGGATTCTTCCTGCCCTTCTATCGGTAACTATTCCCTCTCTGTCAATTGTACAAAAATTACCCCTTGCGACAACCTCATGCTCATTTACATCAACATCTATTCCTAAAGCTTCTAAAATTCCCCTTCCGACATTATATTTAATCGGATCATAGCCAAAGAGAGAAAAATGTGCAGGTCCGCTTCCAGGAGTAACCCCCGGTAAAACGGGAATTGTCCTTCCGCAGGAGGATTTTTCAGCGAGGGCATCAAGGTTCGGAGTTTTCGCAGCCTCAAGTGCAGTCTTACCTTCGTAGGGAATTCCACCAACACCATCCATAACAAGCAAAACAATTTTTTTCTCATTTTTAACTGTTAGTTCTTCAAAAATCTTTTCTCTTTCCATATCAACCTCCTCTAAAGAGTATTATAAACCACAATGAAAAAGTGTCAAGAAGAATCTTTCATTTAAGCAATAATTTAGAAAAATAAAACGATTTCTTTTTCTTTAACTTTTATCTTTTTTATATTAAAAGAAGGACAAAAACCCTCAAAATACATTTTAAAATCAGGAGCTATTGAAGATAGCAATGAAATCGCAAATCTTTTATCAAGATTAAAATCATTAATATTAAGAGAGATTAACTCCAGTTTAAAACAATAATTTTTTATATTTTTAATCTTAAATTCTGAATTTATATCCACAATAGAACCCTTTAAAAGAGCAAGGTAGGAGTTGTCTATAGACTTATTGAGAAACATTACAACCCTTAAACCCATTACATTTCTGAAAAATTTAATTTTTACCCACTTAACATCATCTTCAAATATTTTATCTCTGTAGAAATAAAGATAGGAGTTTATTTCATCCTCTTTTAAAATAATTATTTTTCTCTTTACCTGATGCTTTAAAATTTTCTGAAAAATAAAGTTAACTTTATCAGCATCCTTTCGGTTAAGTCTGGCAGATCCTAAAGAGGGAATCAGAAAGAAAAGAATTAAAAATGTTAAGCTTTTAATCCTCAATCTTCACCACAGTTGATTTTTCTTCATCTATCCTAAAATCAAAAAAAACAGCCGGGAAAAGCTTTTTTAATTCTTTTGCCACAGCAACAGCAAAAGTTCTTATCTCCCATTGTGCGGTCGGATGCCCCCTTAATTCAAGAATATGTCTCCATTCTCTTAAATTTGCACTTATCACTATCTCACTTTCAACTGCATTTGGTAAAACGAATCTGGCATCCTCTTTTTTTATCTTTAAATTTCGTAATTTTGAGTATGTCTCCCTTGCATAATCAATAAACTCCTCAAAAATAATTTTTGCCTCAGGGTTTTTTTCAATAGAGGGAGGAGTTACATAATTAAAATTTTTCTCATTTACATATCTTTGGGACTGTTGGGTAAAAGCCGCCAGTCTATGTCTTACTAATTGATGGGTAAAAGCTCTGGAACCGCCACGTACTCTAAATGTGGCATATGAATGCTCAAGAACTGAGTGATGGCCCGAGTGGATTAACATTTCAATGAACTTTGCAGCAGTATTTTCCCATCTCTTTTTTACTGTCCACTTATCCCCTTCAAACTCAAAACTATCTCCAACCTGTTTGCTTTGAAATTCCGGATAATTTTCAGTATACAAAAGTTTTTCATTTACCCCGGAAGAGATTCTAAGAATCGGAAATTCACTTTTTTTATCAAAAGAGAGATAAGCAGTTCTACCCGCTTCTTCAATTATTTTCTCCGCCTCAGGGGTGAATCCTATAATTTTAACATTTATCATATATATCTCTTAAATTAATAATTTTCAATCTTACAAATTGCGAAACTATTTTATATAAAATAGAGGATGATGTCAATTCTACCATCTGTGCCTACAACCTTTTAAAAACGTTAATTTAAATAAAAAAGAATTGATCATGAATTCAAGACTTTTCTCTTCAATGGTTTTATAAAACAAGAATTTTGAGTATAAATAAATTACCAGTATTTCTTTTTATACAATTTCTCGGTAGTTTCTTTAGCTATTATAGGTGAAAGTAATAATAGGGCGATTAAATTCGGGAAAGCCATTATCGCATTGGCAGAATCTCCCGTATACCAGATAATATTCAAATGGGCTCCCTGTACTATAGCTCCGATAAATAAAAGAACTATGAATATTATTCTATATGGATAAATTATTTTGCTACCAAAAATAAATTCCACACTTTTTTCTCCATAGTAGCTCCATCCTAATAGTGTGGAATAACCGAATAAGAAAGATGAAAAGGCTATTATTACTCCCCCATACGGAATTACCCTGTTAAATGCCTCCATTGTTAATGCTGTTGAAGTAAGTCCTTTTGAAGAACCATAAGCTGCGGTCTGGAGATAAGCTCCCGTTAGTACTATGCTCAAAGTTGTAAGCGTATTAACAACAATCGTATCAATAAATGTTCCTGTCATAGCGATGAGTCCATTGTAAGTAGGCTCGGGAGATCTTGAAGCAGCCTGAGCAATAGCTGCAGAACCCAAACCCGATTCATTTGAAAGCACTCCTCTCCTTACACCTATGGAGATAGCCTGTTTCACAGAAGTTCCTATTAGAGCCCCTCCGACTGCTTTTACTGAAAAAGCTGCTTTAAATATAAGTGCAAAGGCAGCTGGAATTGCAGTAAACTTTACTATAAGGATAATCAAAGCTCCGCCAAAATAAAGTATTATCATAGCAGGAACAAGTTTTTCTGAAACACTACCTATTTTCTTTATTCCTCCGATAGTTACTATTCCTGTCAAAGCAGCTATTAAAAGACCACTTGCCCAGAAAGGGATTCCAAATTGTGTTTTAAAGGCAAGTGCCATCGAATTGGATTGAGCCATATTCCCCGTTCCGAATAAAGCTGTTATTGCTCCTGCACCAGCAAATAAAAAGCCTAAAAATTTTGCTATGGGTTTCCACTTGATCCCATACCTTGCATAATACATGGGGCCACCAGCCATCTCTCCAAGAGCATTTTTTCTTCTAAACTTAACCCCTAAAAAACCTTCCGAATATTTTGTCGCCATCCCAAAGAATCCTGCAACCCACATCCAGAACGGAGCTCCGGGCCCCCCTGTCGCTATGGCTGTTGCAACTCCTGCTATATTTCCATTTCCAACAGTGGCAGCCAAAGCTGTCATAAGGGCTGCATAGGGGGAAATATCACCTTCCTCTTCTTCTGTCTTATCCTTTTTTAATGCTCCTTTTAAAACTAACTTTAAAGAGGCAATAATCCTTCTTATCTGAACAAACCTTGTGAAAATTGATAAAATTATGCCTGTTCCCACAAGAAGAATTATCATCCACGAACCCCAGAGAATGTCTGATATATCTCTTATGATAATTAAAACTCTGTCCAGAAAGGATAAATTTACAACAAAACTTTTATCAATATCTCCTTTAATCTCAATCTTTTGTTTTAATTTTTCAACACTATATATATCAAGTTTAAAATCATAAATCCCAGGCTTTAAATCTCTAAAAACAAACTCTCCTTTACTGTTCAAGGAGGCTTTTATATAGTTGTCCTCTCCTTGTTTTTTAAGAAGTACATACCCATCTTTTAATGGCTTATTTTTTGAATCATAAATTTTTCCCAAAAAGTTATAGGGGAAAAGTGGAGAAAAGACAAACAGAAGAAGCAAAGAAAAAACTATTACCTTTCTTTTCATAAGATCCTCCGAAATATTAGTAATACTATTAAAACATATTTTTCCGAATAGATAAAGAGTTTAAGATAACTCCATAAAAACCGTAAAAAAATACAAAAGATAGTGAAGGATATAAACAAAGGATACTGGTGGGGCAGATATCAGAAGAAAAGTAACCAAATAATGAATAAACCGAAAAAAAGACAAACAAATTAATATTTTTTACGAATGAATGCGAGGGCTTAGATTCATGATTATTAATTATCCAGACTGTATGAGAAAACTCTAAACTGTTAAGAGTAATCTCATTAAATATCATATTCTATTATGCCAGGATCAATTTCTATTTTTTAGTAAGATAAAAAAGATATAAGTAAAAGCAAAAAACAATATCAAATATCTGTAAAAATAGAAAAGGGAATAGAAGGGAGAAATATTTTTGTCTCTGATTTTTAAGGAAGCAACAAGATAGCCCTCTTTTCCATAATTCAGTTTTTTTAGTATCTTCCCATTTTGTTCAAAGAATCCGCTTATTCCGGAGGTTGCGGCTCTTGCTATCGGGAAAAAGCCTTCCATAGCTCTTACCTTTGAAAGATAAAAAAGCTGGGACGGGCCTGATGTTTTCCCATACCATGAATCATTTGTAATCGCAACAATGAGTTCTGCTCCCCTGTCATAAAAATGCTTTATCAATGAAGGGAAAACCATTTCATAGCAAATAGGAACTCCCACCTTCACTCCATCTATATCAAAAACTTTCACTACCTTTCCCGGAGTAAACTCACCTTCCACATTTGCTATCTTTTTTGCAAAAAAGAAGAGATTTTTATAGGGAATATATTCTCCAAAGGGAGTCAGATGAACTTTATAGTAATAATCTAATTCTCCATTATGAAAAACAAAGGCAGTGTTATAATAATTTCCATCTTTCTGATCATTGGCACCTAAAATAAGTGTTACTTTATTCTTTTTTGTGAATTTTTTTAATACATTAGTAATTCCGCTTTGATACCTTGGATAGTAAGGAAAACAAAATTCCGGCCAGATTACTAATTTGGCTCCCTTTTTCACGCTTTTTTCTGTATAATTCATATATTTTATAAACTCTTCCTTAACCCTTTGTCCTGTCCAGACAGTATTCATAGATTCATTCCCCTGGACCACCGCAACTTTTAAAATTCTTGAACCTTTGGGTTTGATAAAGTATCCAGGAATATTTATTAATATTATAAGAAAAACAATAAAAGCAAAAGTTCTTTTTTTCTTTTCTTTTAATGTATGATAAATCAGTACATTTGAAAAAACGAGGAAGAGACTTACCCCTCTTACTCCGGAAATATAAAAGAGATAATTTAGCCCTGTGTTTGAGGATTGTGAATTAGCTAAAATTCCCCATGGAAAACCTGTTAAAAAGTGTTCCAAGATTATTTCAAAACTTACATAAAGAAATGGAAAAAGAAACAGGAGTTTCTCTTTGAAAAAATAGAGAGGAATTGTAAAAAACAGTGAAAGATAGGAAAATAAAAGAATCAAAGATAGGATTGCCAAAATTTGCGGCATCTGCCCATAGCCTGTTAAAACAGGATAAAGCCAGTATAGTAACAATAAATTAAAAAGAAAGCCTGAAAAAAAAAGTTTTAGAAAAGAGCTTCTTTTTTCTGTTTCATTTAATACTGGAACTAATGCGAAAAAAGCTAAAAAATAAAGATTAAACGGAGGAAAAGCCAAAGCCAATAAAATAGGAGTTAATAAATATGGGATATTTTTTTTACTCATTCAGATTTCTTGCTATTGTCAAAAAACCTGTATGTGAAATCATCCTCTCCGATGGTCTTACTCCATACTCTCTGACTAAAATTTCTCTTTCAAAAAGTTCTACAGTTTTTTCTACAAAAAAACCATGCTCTTTTAATTTAAAATATGTTTTTTTTACCTGTTCAAAGTTTGGAGAAAGAGAAACCCAGAAGAATCCGGGAAGAATAACTTTTTTTGCAGGTGCAACAAGATCCCATGGCTCCGGGACATCAACGAACAATGCCTCAAAGATATAGTCTCCAAATCCATCTTTAGAAACATCTTTTAAAATAAATTCCACTCTATCTTCAAGTCCGTACTTCTTAATATTCTTAATCGCTATTTTTTGATGTTCTTCCTTTCTTTCAAAGGAGTAAACCTTCCCTGTTTCCCCCACTGTAATGGCAAGAGCTGTTGTAAGAGCTCCGGAGCCACTTCCAACTTCAGCTACAATACTACCACTTCCAATACCAGTTGACATAAACATATAACCAATATCTTTTGGATAAAGAATTGTTGTTTTCCTCTGCACTTTTTTTATCAAATCAAAATTTGAAGGTTTTAAAACAAAAAATTTATAATTTTTATTTGAGAGTATAGTGTCACCAAAGGATAAATCCTCTTTAAAAACAACATTCCCTAAATTGGTACTGAAACTTGTATCAGCTTTAAAGGAGAGAAGATAGGTATCCCCTTTTTCACTGTACAAAATAAAAAGATCACCCTGATTTAGCATTATCTTAAAAAATTTATGAGATCTTTCATCTCTCTTACAGCTCTTTCAAGTCCAACAAATGCTGCTCTACTTATGATTGAATGGCCAATGTTAACCTCTTCTACCTCTTTCAATTGTCTGAAAATCTGAATATTTCTGTAGTTTAAGCCGTGTCCAGCCAAAACCTCCATCCCTATCTTTTTTGAATATTTAACAACATCATAAAGGTGTTCAAGCTCCTTTCTTTCACAAGCTCTATCTTTACATTCGGAAAACCTTGTGGTATTTATCTCTATTACTTTAACTCCTATTTTATGTGCAGTTCTTATCTGCTCTTTATCCGGATCAATAAAGATACTCACCCTTATACCGGATACTTCCAATTCCTTTATATAATCGGGAAGAACATTCTGATTAATAATTACATCAAGCCCGCCTTCTGTTGTTACTTCATCTTTTTTTTCAGGTACAAGGGTAACCTGATAAGGTAAAATTGTTAGCATAATACTTTTCATCTCTTCTGTGGCTGCCATTTCAACATTTAAAGGAACTTTAATAGTTGATTTAAGAAGTTCTACATCCCTTTCTTTGATATGCCTTCTATCACTTCTTAAATGAACAGTTATTCCATCTGCTCCTCCCAATTCAGCAAGAACTGCAGCCTGTACAGGATCAGGTTCATTCCCCTTCCTTGCTTCTCTCAATGTTGCGATATGGTCAATATTTACACCCAATCTCATTGACTCACCTCTTTTATTTCATTTTTTATCTTGTCTCCATACTCTTTAATAAAAATTTCAATTTTCTTATCATTTTCACCTTCAGCCATAATTCTCAAAAGAGGTTCCGTTCCAGAATATCTTATCACTATTCTTATATTATTTCCAAATTTTTCTTTAGCAGAAGCCTTCATTTCATTAACATATTTAAGATTTTCAAGTGGGATCTTTTTACTTACCTCGATATTTACAAAATGCTGATTAGATAAAACTATTTTTTTCTTTAATTCTGACAATTTCATATTTTGGCCTTCTGCAATTTCGAGAATTTTTAAAGCTGTAACTATTCCATCTCCTGTAATTTGATAATCCCTTAAGATAATATGGCCAGAAGTCTCTCCACCAATTAAACTCCCAGTTTCAACCATTTTTTCCCATACATACCGATCTCCTACAGGTGTTCTGTAAAAGTCTAATCCCAGCTCTTTAACTTTTCTCTCCAGAGAAAGATTACTCATTATTGTACCTATTACAGGAGCATTATATCCTCTTTTTGCATAATATTCTGAAAGAATGTAGATTAGAATATCTCCATTTAAAATATCTCCTGATTCATCCGTCATTATTACTCTGTCACCATCTCCATCAAAGGCAATACCAGCAAAAGCCTTTTCTCTCCTTACTTCTTCTGCCACTTTTTCAGGGAAAAGGGAACCACAGTTTTTGTTAATATTTTCTCCGTTTGGGTTACAATTTACAAGTTTTACATCATACCCCAAATTGTAAAAAATTTCTATAAGAAAAGAGGTGGCTCCATTGGAACAATCAATTACAAGTCTTTTGGTATCCTTTATCTTTTCAAATTTACTTTTTATAAAGTCAATATACTCATCTTTTTTTTCAACTCTTACTATTTTACCTTCCGAAATATCAGGTCTCTTGCATTTTTTTAAAAATTCAAAAATTCTTTTTTCCATTTCTATTTCAAGTTCATCACTTAGTTTCATACCATTAGAGTTTAATATTTTAATTCCATTGAATTCTGGAGGATTGTGGGAAGCCGAAATCATTATTCCTCCTTGATATTCCCTATCAAGGGAAACAATTTTTGATAGTGCAGGAGTTGTTATGACTCCTGTATAATCTATTTCAATGTCAGAATGATTCAGTCCTGCCGCAAGAATTTTCAAAATCCAGTCAGAGCCCTTTCTACTATCATCTGCTACAAGAACCTTTTTGATATTTAATGTCTCTGAAATGGCTTTTCCAAGATAAAAAATAATCTCTTCAGTTAAAGGATATTGTCCTGTTATTCCCCTGATTCCATCGGTCCCAAAGAGCCTTTTCACTTTTCCCTCTTTTTGATTTGTTTTTTGTTTTGTTCTTTTTCCACTTCAACTATCACTGTAATTTTTGTTTGTTTAAAGATAACTCTTGAATCAAAAATATTTAAAAGAATCGTCTCTTTTATGTTTTTATCTATATTGTTTTTTTGAAATTCAGCGACTAAAAATTTTCTTCTCTTTAATATTGAAATAGGACCTTCTACCTGAATTTTTTTCGGATAATAATCTATTCTCTTTATTTTAAATCCCTCTTTCGGTGTTAATTTGTGTTTTAAAATGATTTTAACCTCTTTGATGATTTTCTTTTCCAGAGTTATCT
>JALXDT010000115.1 GCA_027070475.1 Candidatus Aminicenantota bacterium
GCTAAACAGATAACTGCTTCACCTTTTAATTGGTTTTTATTTATGAAAGATATATCATCATACTCTCTTGCATAGAATTTTTTATTATCTGTTCCTTTTCCATAAAATTTTATGTTTAAGATATTCTCATGATGGATATTTGATAAGAACTCATACTTTTCATCAAACAAAATTTCAACTTTTTGAGACAAAAAATAATCCCAATAGAGATTATCCTTTATTCTTTTAATTCTGGTAAAATAATTGAACATTATGAGCGCAAAGAATTAAGCTTTTCGCTTGCATCTCGATAGTTTGGATCTTCCTTTACTATTTCATTTAAAAGATTTATTGCCTCATTAATCTTTCCTTCAATCTCATAGAGGTTTGCAAGTTCATATTTAAGAGAAAGATATTCCTCTTTGCTTCTACCTTTTACATTTAAAGCTTCCTTGAACCATCTTTCCGCTTCACTAAAAACCCCCTTTTTAAAAAAAGAAAGACCTAAATGGACAAAAGAATCAAATTTGTATTTTTCACTTTTGCTTGAAATTAAGAAATCGTTTATTGCTTCATCGTAAAGCCCCATACCAAAATAGGCTATCCCCAGATTGTACCTTGTTCCATAGTCCTCTTTCTCAATTGTTCCTTCTAATTTTTCTTTAAATTGACTTAAAATATCATCAAGATTTTTTTCCATTGTTGTTGTAACAGTATCCTTTGCTTCTTCTGATACATCTTTTATCGCCTTGATTTCATCGGAAACAACAGTTCCTACTTCATAATAGTATGATTCTGGGATATCAAATATATCTTCACCCTCTAAAAGATTATTAAAATCTTCCATCTCTTGATCAATATCTAAAATATCGCTATCTTTTATACTGCTAATATCTTCAGAGGTATCCAACTCTTTATCTATTTTTTCCTCAGCAAGATCAAAATCAAAGTCTAAATCCTCAAAAACCGGGTTGTCAGAAAGATTATCTGCTTCAGAGAAAGCTTCCATTCCCCTGTTATTGTCATCACTCTTCAATTCTGTTGCTTTTTCTCTATTATCTTCTAAAACAAGCTCTTCTTTATTTCCCATATCAGGGAAGAGCTCTTCCTCTGACTTTTCTTCAATAACCGAATCTTCCAAATCCTCTTTTGTTTCACTATTTTCCAATGATAGATCTAAATCAATTTCGATTTCATCCTCTATTTCCATTTCTTCTGACTCATTTTTTCCAGTTATATTATTTTCACTAATTTCTATCTCCTGCTCCTTTTTACTGTCTTCCTCAATAAAAAGTTCATCCTCTAAATCATTGTTGAATTCATTAACCTCTTTTTCATCTTCTTTAAATTCAGATGTTTTCCTGAGATTTTCAATAAACTCTTTCTTTTTGATTAATTCAAGATTATTGGGATAAATTTCCAGAGCTTTCATAACGGTTTTTTCTGCTTCATCTAAAAAGTCATTGTTTATGAAAAACTCTATTTCTCCAAGAAATTCTTCAACTTTTTTTTCATTCTCTTTAAATTCAGTATCAGCACCTTCTTCAGTTTCTCCAAAAGAAATTTCAGTTTTAGAGGAGGTTATATAATTATTTAAAAGGGGATCATTGGGGAAATATTTAATTAGCCTCTCAACTATGGCTGCTATTGATTCTTTTTCTCCGAGCCTTTCATATATTTCAATTAATTGATGTCCTGTTTTTAATGCTTGATCCAAGGAATTGTTTTTAAGGAGAAAATCTAAAAGTTGTTCTTTGATTCGCGGGTTAGAAGGATACATTTCACTTAAATTTTGTACTTCTCTTATTGCTTCCTCCTTAAAACCACTTTCGAAAATTTTTACAAACTGACTTAAATTTTCCACTATGGTTTTTTCCTCTATTTCTCTTCTCTTTTTTTCTTCTTCATCAACCTCTTTTTCTCCTTTTGTAAGCCTGGAAAGACGCTCCAATTCAAATCTAAATTCTTCCTTTGTTGGATCCATAATTAACAATTTTTCATAAATTTCCTTTGCCTTTTCATATTCTTTGTTATTCTCATATACTTCAGCGATGGACACTAAGACAAGAATTAAACTATTCTCTTTTCCAAATTTTTCAAAGATTGAAGCTCTTTTTTGAAGAGCCGGGAGAAATTGAGGATTTTTTGTCAAAATCACATTTAAAAGATCCTGAGCTTTATTCTCTTTATTATTGTCTATTAGTAGATCTATGACGGGATTTATTAATTCAAAGGCTTTTGTATAATTATTTTGTTCTACATAAAGTTTAGCAAGATATTCATAGGGTTCAACATCTGTTATATCAATATCTTTTGACAACTGAAGAAGAATCTCTTCTGCTTTTTCATAATTTTTTGTTTCAAGATAGAGTTGAGATAATAGCTTTTTAAACTCTCCTTTCTTGTCTTTATCTTTAATATTTTCTAAAAATATAATAGCTTCTTCAATCTTTTCATTCTTTTTGTAAGTATCGATTAATGTTTTTAAATAAAGTAAATTCTGGTCTAAATTAAAAGCCTCTTTATATGCTTCTATGGCTTTTTCTACCTCTCCTCTTTTATTGTAAATATCACCTATTTTAACATAGGTTTCAGCAGCTCCTTGAGGGTGATATTCTTTTTTATACATTTCAGCTAATGTCATTAAAATATCAATGTTTTCTCTATCTAATTCAGCTAATTTTTTATAAACTTTTAAAACTTCATCTGTTTTCTTTTGAAATTTTAAGTATTCTGCCACATCTATATATATCTTTTTAGCATCAACCTCTGCCCCGATTCTTTGAAAGAGTTCTCCCAATTTAAAAGCAACCTCAATATTTTTGGGATCAAGCCTGTATATTTTTCTGTATATAGCAATGCTTTTAGGTATATTATCTGTTTTCTCATAGTATTCAGCAAGTTTTTTATAGTATTTATATGCTTCTCTATAGTTACCTACCCTTACATAGAGGTCTCCCAATTGATTAATAGCCGCAAGGTCTCTGGGATTAATCTGCAAAAGTTTAAGATATTCATTTATAGCATTTTGTAGTTTTCCACTCTTTATGTACTTTTCTATATTTTTCAGAATCTTCCTTGTATCATCCCTTGCCACTTAAAGCCTCACTAATTTTTTATTTTAAAAGATTTTCTGTGAAATATAGTCAAACCATATCTTTTAATTGCTTCTTTATGTTCTTTTGTTGCATAACCTTTGTTTTTGTTTAATCCAAATGGGGGAAAGTACTTGGAAAAGTCTATGATTAACCTGTCTCTTAAAACTTTGGCTACTATTGAAGCTGCAGATATGACAGGAATTTTTTCATCACCCTTGATAACTACTTTTTGTTTGTATGGGAGGTTATTTATTCTGTATCCGTCAACATAAACAATGTCAAACTCTTTTTTTAGATTTAGAACAGCATTTCTGAGACATTCAATATTAGCTTTTTGTATATTTATTTGGTCAATATCAAAATTTGAAATAAAGCTCACAGAAATTTCTTCCGCTGTTTCTTCAATTAATTTAAAATACTTTTCCCTCTGTTTTGCACTCAATTTTTTCGAATCTTTTACCCCATGTGGGATATTGTTTTTTTTGTAAGCAACAGCAGCAGCAAAAATCGGCCCGAATAAAGCTCCTCTGCCCACTTCATCTACACCCACTACTATCTGTTCCCCACCCAACTATCTCCTCTCTTTTATCCTTGCCTTTTTACCAACAAGGTTTCTTAAATAGTAAAGTTTAGATCTTCTTACTATTCCTCTTCTAACAACCTTAATATCCTGGACAGTCGGAGAATGTAGTGGGAAAATTCTCTCAACCCCAATGCCATAAGAAACTCTTCTTACTGTTATTGTTTCTCTGATTCCTGAACCTTTCCTCGCAATAACAACACCTTCATATATCTGTGTTCTTTCTTTTTCTCCTTCTTTAACCTTAACAGAAACTTTCACAGTATCTCCAATATTAAAAGCAGGTATCTCCTTTTTTAAATACTCCTGTTCAACTTTTGAAAGTATTTCCATTTTCCTTCTCCTTTTAAATTTTCTGCTATATTGTAATATTTTTCTCTTCTTTTTTCAATAGGACTTTTTCTCCTTTATATTGCTAATCATCACTTATAAAAAATTCACCATTTAAAATATGCTGTGAAATTCCATTTAAATAAACTTTTTCATCTATGCACTCAATTGTTATCTCTCCAGCTTTAGTTTTTACTGAAACATTCTCATCCAAAGCACCTTTTAATCTTCCAGCAATTACAGCTGCTGAAGATCCACTACCAGAAGAAAGGGTTTCTCCTACTCCCCTTTCCCAGAACAGAACCTCAATATTGTTTCTATCTATGATTTTTACAAATTCCACATTTGTTCTGTTTGGGAAAAAGGCGTGAGATTCAATTTCCTTTCCTATCTGTTGAAGTTCAAATGAAGAGGGAAAACTATCCAGAAAAACAATTGTATGCGGATTGCCCATTGAAAGAATTGTTACATTATAAACTCTTTTATTTATATTTAGAGGATAATCAACTATCTTTTGATATGAAGTCCCATCATAAAAAGGAATTTCATCAGAAGAAAAAAGTGGTTTTCCCATATCAACTTTTAGTTTTACAGAATGTTTCCCTACATCTAAAATCTTTACATCTCTTTCTCCTGCTTTTGTAAGAAAGTATACAGTATCATCAACATCTTCTTTATACTTTAAGGCAACAAAGGCACCTGCATTTATCAGTCCATTTCCTGAGATCTCTGCTTCAGTTCCATTGTTATTCCATATACGAAAATCGAATTTATTTCCTTCTATTCTGTTCAAAAAAACTATTCCGTCGGCTCCAACTCCGAAGTGCCTGTCACAAACTTTTAGGGCAATATCTTTTCTTTTTAAATTATTGTACTCTATGTTTTCTACTATAATAAAATCATTACCAGAAGCTTGAAGTTTGTCTATTATCATTGTGAAAGACTTATACTTCTAAGGATTTCATAAATACTTCCATCTCTGGCTATTCTTTTAATTTTAAGCATAACGGCTCTTTTCCCCATACTTTTTGCTTTTGTAATAAGTCTCTTGAATTGAGCGACATTTAGAACCCTGACTCTGTTGACTTCTGTTATTATGTCTCCCCTTAAAATACCGGCATCATCTGCAGGAGAGTAAGGTTTAACGCTAACCACCAAAACTCCCTTTGAGACAGGAAGATTGTAATTATCTGCTATTCTTTTATTCAAAGTAATTAAATTCATCCCGAGGTTAAGGTCTTCTACATTGGAGGGTGATGAATTGTTTTCTCCTCCTTTTTCCCCTAATTTCCCAATCTTAACCTTCTTTGATATAAGTTTTCCTTCTCTAATTATTCCCAAACTTACAAAGGTACCGGGTTTTGTTGCACCTATAATAACCTTTAATTCTGTGGAGTTTTTTATCTTTTTACCATTAACACTGACTATAACATCGTAAGGTTTGAGTCCATATTTATCAGCTGGACTACCTGGGGTTACCTGTGATATAAGAGCTCCCCTTGTGTTTTTTAATCCAAGAGCATCTTTATCTTCTGGTGAAATATCTTGAATCATAACTCCCAGCCAACCTCTTATAACCTTTCCTGTAGTTTTAAGCTCTGAAATTATAATCTTTACAAGATTGGAGGGAATTGCAAAACCAATGCCCACTGAACCTTCATTAGGTGTTAATATTGCTGAATTTACTCCAATCACTTCACCTTTAAGGTTAACTAAAGGACCTCCTGAATTTCCCTTGTTTATAGCTGCATCAGTTTGTATATAATCTGCATAATCTGCAATTCCCAGCTGTCTTCCCTTTGCAGAAATAATTCCTGCTGTTACTGTGAATTCTGTCCCCAGAGGGTTTCCGATTGCTAAAACCCATTCTCCCACTTGAACTTTTGAAGAATCTCCAAGATTAAGAAATTGGAAGTTTTTGCCTTTTATTTTAATTAAAGCAAGATCTGTTTTGGGATCTCTTCCTATTATTTTGGCTTTATATCTTGTTCCATCATATGTATAAACTTCTACCTTTGTTGCTTTTTCAACCACATGGTTATTTGTAACTATATATCCATCCTGGGAGATAAGAAATCCTGAGCCGAGTCCCTGTACTCTTCTTTTTTGAGGGACTCCGAAAAATCTTTTCCAGAAGTTATCTCCGAAAAAATCATCATTGAAAGAAAAAGGAGTAAGCTGTTGTGTTATTTCAACTGTGGAAATAATCTTGACTACAGCAGGTGTAACTTTTTTTGCTGTTTCCACAAATGAAAGATTATTGTTAACAGGAACTGAAGAAGCAAAAACAGTTTGAGGAGATTCTATAGAAGGTTTTGTCGGAGTTCCAATTCCTCCAAAAAACCAGCCTCCGATTAAAAAACCTACAATTAATGCCGCAACAACAAACCATCCACTTCTTTTCATTGTTTTACCTCCTCTAATATGAATTAGTATTTATAAAATACCACAAATTTATTATTTTTACAATTGGGACTTAATGATATTCTTTTCTTTTTATCCTTTTTTCTCCTCTTTTAAAAAGTGAAGCTGAATGGCATTATCAATCATTTCTTTTATTATAGCGTAAAATTCTTTTTCAAGCTCTTTTTGTCTTTCCATAATTTTATTTTTCTTTTCTTCAATAGAAGAAACATCTTTACTTG
>JALXDT010000116.1 GCA_027070475.1 Candidatus Aminicenantota bacterium
ATTCTGGGAAAGTCTTAAATATGTTTCCTTGCCGGAATGAATACCTATTCCTTTAAATTCTATAGGTTTTATTAAAACCCTTTTGTTAAACATAAATTCTAATTAAAGATCAAGGTCTATCGATTTCTTTGTTTTTTCTCTTCTCTTTTTTTCCATTTTATCCCATTTTTTCATACACTTGGGATAATGAACCTTGGCAAGAGAGCATTTTAAGTATTCTGAAATATAAATTATGCATGCTCTAATAGCCTTACCTACAGGAGTCTTTTTTGCATCATCTCCGGAAAAACTTATATCATTAATTGTCACTCCTGCTCCGATTGATGTTCCCTTCGCTTTTGCCTCTATTGTTCTTGTATCAACTATCTCACCTGTTTCAGCATCTATTACCTTAACATCTACAGCAATATAAACCTTGGTTTTTCTCCCTCTTAAGCTTATTCCCTTGAAACTTATACCTCCTCCAGTAGAATTACTCATCTCAAAAGCAGAAACCGTACCAGCTATCAAATATTGGGCACCTTTTATTCTCTTCATCTTAACAAGAGTTTCTTTACTAACTCTACCTGAAGCACTTAAATCCTGTTCGGATAAAACAGCGTTGATTTCTTTCCTTTCAAGAACCTGAAATGCACCTGTGCTGTTAAGCTCTGAAATTAACATGTCCTGAAGCTCAGATGCAACCTTAGGATTCCATACCCAGAACCCTGTTCCTGCAACACTATTGGTGAATCTTAAAACACCAACTCTTGGCTTCTCATTACTATAGAGAGCAAAAGCAGACACAAAGAATAATACAAGCACAATAACAATAATTTTTTTTCTCATAAACTTCACCTCCGTTTTTATTTTACACCATTAAACTGTTGTATTCAAGGGAATCCTTCACCATCTTTTTGGATTAGTATTTCCTTTGTGAATAAATCTTCTAATATTATCTTTTTTTAGGCAATATAGATTTTATGAGGGAAAGAAGATGCGGGACTTTAAAAATCATACCGAAAAATATCTACTTAATTAAAAATTTTTTTACTAACAAACAGTTAATCTTCCAAAAAGATTTAACACTTCTTCAAAAGCATTGTAATAATTAGTTCTCCACAGAAAGCCTTTATTTTCAAGGTTTTGTAATTGCACAATTCTTGTTCAATTTGAGTTAAAGATAACTATATTTTGGGAAAAGAAAATTTATAACACAAAAATTAACATTATTTGTTAAAAATCAGAGAAAAAACTATCAAAATTGGTTTCTAAATCCACAATAACGGTTATTTTAAGAGGCTACAAATAATAGCCAAATAATCAGGATTAAAACCACTATATATAGTAGGTATCTTAGGATTACCTATAATATTTTGCTTTTGTAGATTCCGTGATGAGCTGTTAAGAGATAAAAACTATTGTTTTTAATTATTTTCTTTATTTTATTATATGATATTAACAAATCTTTATGGTTATAACTCAGTAGCTTGAAAAAAGGATAGATTTTACCCTCTTTTATTCTTATTAGATCTCCTGTAAAAAGATATTTGTTGTCTATTATGTATGAACAATGGCCAGTTGTATGTCCCGGCGTATTAATCGCTTTTATCTCCATATCTTGAATTTTTATTATCTCACCATCCTTTAACAATCTATAACCACTCATATTCTTTTTAACATAGATAATTTTTAAAAATCTTGGTTTTTCACCTCTAATTATCTTTTCCTCACCTTTACAAAAGTATAATTCTGCATTCGGAAAAAACTTTCTACCATCAATATGATCAAAATCCGAGTGGGTGAAAAATATCGCCTTAACTTTATCCAAAGGAATATTTAATTTTTTAAGTTCGTCTTCCCCTATTTTAGTTCCTATTCCACTATCAATAGCTATGTAT
>JALXDT010000117.1 GCA_027070475.1 Candidatus Aminicenantota bacterium
TAAATGTAAAAATCTTCCTAACAATCACTATTTTTAAATAGCAATTGGAAGATTTTTTGAAAAAGATAATCCAAAACTATCAGAGGATTCATACCTTAGAGCATATAAACTTGCTCCCAGATCATGGAGAATTTATCACTCAATCTATAATTTTTATAAATCTCAAAAAAACATTGAAAAAGCGTACTATTTTGCTAAAAAAGGAGCAAAAAAATTTAAAGACTTTTATCTGCTTAATTTTGATTATGCAGATGCACTTTATCATAAAGGGAGATACAAGAAAGCTCTGTCAATTTTAAACAGACTAATAATTTTACCATCTGAAGCGGCTACCTTTGGAAGGACTCTTTACAATAGGGTAACCATTATGTATGCAATCTCCTTAATGAAAAAAGGAAATTATAAAAAAGCTATTTTTTACCTTGAGAAGGCAAAATTATGGCCTGAACATCTTGGAGCAGGAAAACCTTTTGATGCTGATGAGAGGATAGAAAATTATCTTGAGGCAATCTCATACAAAAAATTGGGTGATATTAAAAAATCTGAAGAGCTTTTAAAAAGTGTTATTAAATACACTGTAAGCAGAACAACAGATAAATTAACTAAAAGCTACCCTGAATACGATATTATAGGTTATCTTGCTGCTATCAAGTTAAAGGATTTCAAGGCAAAAGAGAAAATAGAAAATATAATAAATACAAGAGATAAGGATGTAAGAGAGGTCTTTAAAAATTCAGATAGCAAAAATTATTTATCAAAAGTTTTTAAAAAATCAGCTCCGGATTCCAGCATGAATTTTCTTTTAAAGATTCTATTAAATATATAGTTAAAAACTAATTTGTAAAGAAGAGAGAATTTTAATTAAATAGTTAGCGTTGAGAATTTTATATCTTTAAATGGTGAAATTTTTATGTTATTCTTTTTGATCTCTTTATCTCTTTTACCACAAGATAGATACCAAAAAAGAAACCTCCAAAGAATATTGTTGCGGTTATTGGACTGAAAATTAACCAAGGTTCTTGGAAGATTCTCCACTTTGCCAATATCTCAATATCATTCCAGAAAACCATTGTGGCGGGAATTGCATATCTCAATCTTGGGCCAAAACCTTTTATTTGCATTAATTTTAAAAAGAGATATCCGCTGAAAGAAAAGGAAAGAAAAAATACTCCGTAGGTAAACCAGCTGTATACTCCAAATATCTTTTCATCATAGGCAAGCAAAAGAAGCACATAAAAAAACCATGTTACAGTTGAAAACATAAAAGCTGTATGTGGAGCATAATTATCAATTTTCCCATTTGCCACGCTCCCTCTCATAATATTAAAGTTTCTTCTAAAGTACATAAAAAAATTACATCTTGAACATTCAAGAAAGAGCATATATGCAATTATAATCAAGAGAAATCCCCAAGAGTACTTCATTAAAATATATTCTCCATATTCTCCTATAAGCTTTCCATTTAAAACAGTTATCTTCTTAGCTATTCCTAAGATTCTTGCGGAGATTAAAAGTGAAAATTCAAGACCTGTCCACAAAAATAGGCCTGCTATTAAGCCTGCTATACTTTGTGCTGCATCATTAGTGATCCTTTTTGAAAAAAATAAAATAATAAACCCGATAAGGAAAAGAAATAGCATGGAATAAATTAAAAACTTTGAATTCGGGAGTAGATAAAATTTTACTTTTTTATTCTTGTTTAAAAGGGAGAGGGCATGCCTGTAAACTTTAATTTCTTCACTCTTTTTTTTATCTTCACTCTCCTTAAGATTGAGCTCCAATTCCCTTTTTAACGAATAATCTCCAAACCATTTTCCCTCTAACTTAATATTGTTTTTATAAAAATCCTTTGAAACATTTAAATCAATATGGTTTATAAT
>JALXDT010000118.1 GCA_027070475.1 Candidatus Aminicenantota bacterium
AAGAAAAATATTGTTTTTTGATAAATTTTCTCTGAATCTTTCTATATTACTGGTTTTAACTTTTAATATGAAAACATTTGTTCCATCTTTGTAAGTTTCAATCTTAAATCTTCTATCCTGAGAGAGTTTTTTGGATAATTTGTTGAATTGAAGCAGTGCTTTTTTATATGAGGGTAGGAATTTATCAGCATAATAGTAAGCAACAAGGGCAAAAGGCCAGACCTGCTGAATTCCTCCTCCGAACATTCTTCGAGTGTGGTAAAGGTCTTTACAAAACTCCTTGCTTCCAGCAAGTATTGCTCCGCCTGCCGAATTGAAGTTTTTATACATTGAAACATAAACAGTGTCAAAAAGAGAGGCAAACTTTTTTGGAGAAATTCCCGTATGAGCCACTGCATTAAACAAACGAGCACCATCAAGATGAAGCTTTATATTATTCTCTCTTGCAAAATTGCTTATTCTTTCCATCTCTTCATAATCAAACATTCTGTTATCCATTCTTCTTACCGGAGATTCTATCATTATAACACCGACTTCAGATTTAACCTTCTGTGTCTTTACACGGGAAAGTACTCTTTTTACATCTTCAAGAGTATATGTTGAGCTTTTCGGGGCAAGGGGAATTAATGTCAGACCACTTAAATTCTCAGCGCAATCTCCTGAGTCATTGTAAATATGGCTTTCCATTTGAACAATCACTTTTTTGCGGTTACCTGACAACTTTCTAACAGCAATATGATTGGCAAGGGTTCCTGTTGGCATAAATACAGCACTCTCTTTTCCTAATAAAGATGCGAACTTCTTTTCAAGAGCCTCTACGATACCGCCACGGGAATAATAATCAGCTATATTTTCATATTTTTTTGAAAGATTTGAGAGAAGCTCCGAATATTCATCCGGTGTTAATCCAAGTCCATCTTTTATAAACTGAACTCTGGGTTCTTTTGATTTTGAATAAACTTTTCTCTCTTTTAATTGATTGGCTGATAAAGGTAATGAAAGTAAGGAGATCCCACCAACTTTTAAAAAATCTCTTCTTTTGATTTTCGTCATAAATTCTCCTCCAATCTATTTGAATTAAAAGGCTATTAATTTTTTTAACATTAAAGAGTGATATTGTCAATTATTGTTTTTCAAGAAAAGTTATTTTGGGTGTTGACATTAAAAAATTTTTATTGTATTATATGTTAGTGAATATTAACTAACATAGGAGAATGATAATGAATTATAGTAAAAGGCAGTATGAAATTTTAATGAAATCAATTGAATTGATTGCAGAAAAGGGGATACAGAATCTTACGATAAAAAATCTTTCCAAAAAAATAGGAATTAGTGAACCTGCTATATACAGACATTTTGAAAACAAATTGGAAATATTGAGAGCAATTCTTGAGCTTTTCAAGAAAGAGAGTAAAGAAAGCTTTGAAATTAAGGATAAAGATGCGGATTCTATTAAAAAGCTCGAAGAAATTTTCACTGAGCACATAAAAAAGTTTAATGAAAACCCCTATATTGCCTCTGTGATTTTTTCTGAAGGCTATTTTATAAATAATTCTGATCTTCAAAAGCTTGTCGGTGAAATTATGAGTTATAGTATAAACAGGACAACAGAGATAATCAAATATGGTCAGGGAAAGGGTGAGATAAGAGGTGATATTAAACCTGAAAATCTTGCAATGATTTTTCTTGGAAGTTTAAGACTTTTGGTGAAAGAGTGGGCTCAGAATGGATTTAAGGAAGATTTAATTAAAAAGGGAGAAGCTTTTGGAAACTCACTTATTAAGATATTGAAAAAAGACAGAAACAAATAAAAAGGAGGTTAAATAGAATGAAAATATTATATATTTTAAATGTATTTCAAAAGTTAGTTAATATT
>JALXDT010000119.1 GCA_027070475.1 Candidatus Aminicenantota bacterium
ATTCCTAACTAGTGGATTCTTTTCATAATTCAATATAATTTTGAATTTTTGTTGTTATAAGTTCAGGAGTTTTTCCTATTTTTCTTAAAAAGGAAAAGAGCTCAGAAATATAATTCTGAGGAGCAACAGAAATAAGGACATCTACCTTTTTACCTCTCCTCTCCTCCTTCTCCTCTATTATAATAAAATCATGGAAAAACTCTTCATCAGGAAAGATTCTCCTGGCCTCTCTTTCCACCACTTCAGCCAACTCCTTTTTAGGCATTTTTGGGAAAGATTTAATTTCATTTTTTATAAGAGGAGACTTTGCAATAAAAATCGTATTGTTGGCAGAAATTTTATTCTCATTAAGAAGACCAATGATTTCTTCAACAGCTTCTTCCTTAGATGTATTATTAATCTGAGAACTTACTGCCGATTTTATCTTAATTAAACTACCTTTTTTTACAAACTCTATTGCTGAAAATTTACCATCAGAATACTGAATCGCACAATATCTTTTTGTCATCTTAATCCTCCAGCAGCTGCAATTCCTCCTGTAAGCTTGTATATTGGAAGAAAGATTGAAAGTGCAATAAACAGAACAACACCACCCATAAATAGAATAAGTGTGGGTTCCAAAATTGCAAACATCTTGTTTATTGCCTGCGGAACCTCCTTATCATAATATTCTGAAACTTTTTTTAATGTTGCATCAAGAGAACCTGTTTCCTCTCCGACCTGAATCATTCTCAATACAAGAGAAGGAAAATAGGGAGATTGTCTTAAGCTTTCAAATATACTATTTCCTGTCATTATCCCTTCCCTTGCTTTAGCCACTTCTTTTGAAATAATAGTATTTCCAACGACCCTTTCAACTATTGTCAATGTTTGGGGAATCCCAATCCCTGCTGAATAGAGGAGTGCTGTATAGTGTGCGAATCTTGAAAGTGCAAGCTTTCTGTTTAATTTACCAAATATAGGAAGATGTAGCTTAACTTTATCCCAGAATAATCTTCCTTTTTCTGTTCGATTTGTAAATTTATATATCAAGAAAAATGCTATAAATGAACCTATAATTATATACCAAAAATTCTCAAAAAAGGTTGCAACTCCGATCAGAATTTTAGTAGGAGCTGGAAGTTCCACATTAAAGGATGTAAGTATCGGGATAAACTTAGGAACAGTAAATGTCATCATTATAAAGATCACAACCCCAATCATCAAAAATACAAAGGTCGGATAAATAGAAGCCTGTTTTATCTGAGCTATGAGTTCCTCCTGCCATTCAAGAAAAGCAATCAATTCCCTGAGAACAGTGTCAAGATTTCCAGTAGCTTCTCCAGCTCTTATTATACTTACATAAATCTCAGGAAATGCATTTGGATAGATTTCAAGAGCATCGGAAAAGGAACTTCCCGATTCAATTTGCCTGATGATGCCTGCAAGGATATTTTTAAATGTTTTATTATCCGTGCTTTCCGCAAAATCTGAAAGAGCGACAATAATAGGAACACCGGCTTCAAGTGATGTTGCTATATGAATACTGAACAGTATTAAATCCCTCCTTTTAATTCTTCCTTTTGAAATATTTTTACTCTCTTTAATCGGAGTTGCCTTGACAAGTACAAGATCTAAGTTTAACAATTGTTGTTCCAACTCTTCCACAGTTCTTGCATTCATTACTCCATCAACACTCTCTCCAGCATAATTTCTCGCTTTATAGTTAAAAGCCGGCATTATACTTCCCCATAACTTACTCTGACAACCTCTTCAAGTGTTGTTATTCCATTCCTTGCTTTTTCCATACCATCTTCAAAAAGTGTAATAAGGCCCTCTTCAAGAGCTGCATTTTTTATTTCCGTAAAAGTAGCACCTGTTGATATTAATTCTTTTAGGCGAGGAGTAATAATTAGCATTTCAAAGATTGCAATTCTTCCTTTATAACCTGTATTATTACAAGTCTCACAACCTGTACCTTTATAAAATTTAGGTCTCTCTTCTCCCACCCATCCAACTCTTTTTAGAATTAATGGATCGGGAGTATACTCAACTTTGCAATTATTACAAACTTTTCTTACCAACCTTTGAGCTATTATCGCATTTATTGTTGAAGCCAACAGAAATCTTTCAACACCCATATCTAACAATCTGGGTATGGCAGATACCGCATCATTTGTATGTAAAGTGGAGAAAACAAGATGACCGGTTAAAGCTGCTCTTATTGCCATATCTATGGTTTCTCTGTCTCTCATCTCTCCCACCATTATGATATCCGGATCCTGCCTTAAAATAGATCTCAAACCTGTCGCAAAGGTAAATCCTGCTTTTTCATTCACCTGAGATTGTCTTATTATTGGAAATTCATATTCAATAGGATCTTCTATTGTTATTATATTTTTCTCTATAGAATTTAAATATGCAAGTGCAGAATAAAGAGTAGTGGTTTTTCCCGAACCTGTAGGACCTGTAACGAGTATAATACCGTGAGGTCTTCTGATAATATCTTTAAATTTTTCAAGATTATTCTTATTAAAGCCCAAGTTTTCTAACCCTAAAACAACCCTTGATTTATCGAGGAGCCTTAAGACAACATTGTATCCAAAGATTGTGGGATAGAAGGATGACCTTATGTCGATAACCTTCTTACCAATCCTAAATTTCACTCTTCCATCCATAGGGATTCTTGATTCTGCGATATTCACATCTGAGAGAATTTTCAACCTTGCTATTACAGGGGGTTGAATTTGTTTTGGTAAGGTTGGCCCCATCTGCATTATACCATCAATCCTGTATCTAACCCTTAAAACCTTTTCATCGGGTTCTACATGAATATCAGTCGCACCATCCTTAATTCCCTTAATAATAAGCTGATCCACAAGCCTTACTATCGGAGCCTCCTCTGCCAAAGTTAGTTCTTGAGCCATTATACCAGGTCTGCTTGCAAGATTAATACTCTCTTCAATTAACTCATCTAATGATCTCCCCCCTCTGTAATATATTTCAATTGCATTGCTTATTTCGTCCGGAACAGCAGAAACAAATCTTACTCTTGTACCAGAAACCTCTTCTATCTCAGAAATAGCATCAACATCAAATATATTTTCAGCTGCTAAGGTTAAAATATTTTTTTCTTCATCATAGTCAATTGGAATCACATTGTATTTTTTACAAATATTTTCAGGGACCTTTTTCAGAGCTTCTTCATCTATCGCAGTTCTCTTTAAATCTATAAATTCAACGCCTGATTGAGCCGCAAGAGTACTTGAAAGAACATCTGGAGTTATAAATCCAAGGTTGATAAGGGTTTCCCCTAACATAGAGCCCGTTCTTTCCTGCTCTTTTAATGCGAGATTTAATTGTTCCTTTGTTAAAAACCCCCCTTCTACTAATCTTTGCCCTAACGGTTTTCTTCTCTTTTTACCTTCTTTTACAATATTATCCACCATAGAATAATATAATGAAAATAAACAGATATGTCAAATAGCTTTGAGCCCATAGCATTGAGCATTGAGCTGATTTTTGAACATTATTAGTTTGTTGCTATTTGTAAATTCCTTTTTATAAAAGAATAAAATAAAGAAAGGGAGTAATAACAAGAAATTAACTACATTCCTTAAATATTAGCTCAGAGCTCAAGGCTTAAAGCTCAGGGCTATTTTTATATTTAAAATTAATCGTTTGAAAGTCTTCTTATCTTCTTATGTATTCTTTTGAGAGCCTGAAGTTTTCTTAATCTTCTTCTCTCCCCTGGTTTAAGATAAACCGAATGCTTTTTAATCTCTTTAATAATAGCTTCCTGCTGAACTTTTCTCTTAAACCTTTTTAAAGCATACTCAAATTTTTCATTTTCTTTTACTTGCACATATGCCACTAATATCACCTCTTTTATAAAATTGTGATTATTTATACCCTAAATTAGAGGAAAAGTCAATAGTAATATATAAGATTTTAATAAAAGAGAGAAAAATCATTTTTAAATAAACCTGAATAATTGTTAGTTTTTTTGTGTCTTTTATTTTTTTCAACATAGCTCAATTGATTTAAATGTCTCTGCTCCCCTACAAAATCTGTCAAAGTAAATTAGTTTTAAATTAACCAAAAATATCTTCAAGAAGGTGCAATCTGTTAAATGGAGGGATTATTAAAACCCCATTTACAATACCTTTAAGCTCTTTAATAAGCTCTTTTGATATTTTTGCTCCCTCTTTTTCCCCTTCTCTTCCGCTTTTACCCTCCATTCTTTTAAGAATCTCTTCGGGAACAGTGATTCCCGGAACTTCATAATGCAAATATTCCGCATTTTTAAAGGAGATAAGTGGCATAATGCTTACCATTATAGGAACTTTTAACTCCTTTATTTTTTCTATTGTTTCAACAATTCCTTTTACTTTATAAATTGGCTGAGTGATAACAAAATGGGCTCCCTTTTCAATCTTTTTTCTCAACCTTTCCAATATTTCTTCTGATATTTTTTCGTTTATCCCAAATCCGACGCCAATATAAAAGTGAGTTTTTTCCCCTATGGGGTTTCCCAACAAATCTGTTCCTCTATTCAGAGAGGACATCATCTCAACCAATCCTTCGGATGTCAGGTCATAGACTCCTGTTGCAAAAGGATAATCACCTATTGAAGGAGGATCCCCGCCTAATGATAAGATATTATGAAGTCCTAAAGCCGAGGCCCCCAAAAGATCGGATTGAATGCCTAAAATGTTTCTATCTCTGCATGTATAATGGACTATTATTTCTTTATCAAGTTCATTTTTCAGGATTTTCCCCAATGCGATCGGAGACATTCTTGTTTTTGCCATGGGGCTGTCTGAAATATTTATTGTATTTACATATTTCCCGTAATCTTTAAGTCTCTTTAATATTTTTTTATAGTTAACATCTCTCGGGGGATCTATTTCAACAGAAAGAGCCTTCTTTTTTTTCAAAAGTTTCATAAGGCCTGTGTGCGGGGTTTCTTTAACCTCTCTCTCTTTTTCTTCAATTATTTCAATCTTCTTTATTTTTCTCGGCTGAACTTTGAGATCCTTTGTTTGCTGTTTTAATAATCTGATATGCTCAGGAGTGGTTCCGCAGCATCCGCCGACAACTTTAACTCCCGCTGATAAGAATTTTTTACCATAATTTGCAAAATAGTGGGGATTATAGGGATAGTAAAATTTACCCTGAACAAATTGTGCAAGCCCTGCATTGGGCATAGCTGAAAGCGGTTTTTCCGTAACTCTTCCCATTTTTCTCACAACTTCAAAAACATTTTGAGGCCCTGTCCCGCAGTTTGATCCTATGACATCCGCTTCCGTATCTGATAGTTTTACAGATACTTCAAATGGGTTTTTGCCAAATAGAGTTAAGCCATTGTTTGGAAAAGACATTTCCGCTATCACGAAAACATCCGATGAGAGTTTTTTAGCAACCTCTATCCCAATTATAAGTTCATTCAGACATGCAAATGTTTCAAAAATTAAAAGGTCAACTCCTCCCTCAAGAAGAGCTTCTATCTGCTCTCTGAAAATTGAACTTAGTTCATCCGTTGAGGGATTATCCTCTTTATCAAGAGGTCTTGAAATAGGGCCGACAGAGCCTGCAACAAAAGCTTTATCCTTTGCAATAGCTCTTGCGATTCTTGCTCCGAAATAGTTTATATCTTTGACTTTTTTACCAAGATCAAAGTATTTATCAAGGATGTACTTGTTTGCTCCAAAGGTATTGGTTGTCAAAACTTCTGCTCCCGCTTCAAGATATTCTCTGTGTATTGTTTTTATAATCTCTGGCATAGATATATTCAACTCATCATAGCAATGCCCTTTAGGAACACCTTTGGCGTATATCTGTGTTCCTATTGCTCCGTCAAATAGAATTTTATCTTCATTTTCAAAAAAATCTCTGAAATTTCTCTCCATTGCTAAACTCCTGGATATTAGTGAGCCCCTCCAGATACACAGGCCGAGTGACAGGCTGAATGACAGGCAGAGTGGCAGGCTGAATGACAGGCAGAATGACAGGCAGAGTGGCAGGCTGAATGACAGGCATCATGGGTAAAACAGGCTGAATGACAGGCCTCAGACTTTAGAAAGCTGTCAAAATCCGTGTAAACCGGAAGATCTGTTTTTACATTTGCGTTTTTATCATCATTATCATAGTAATAATAATCATCAATATAAGAATATCTCGTTCTTACATAGTGATTTGCCACTTCATTATCCGGGACATTTCTTAATTCAGGAGGTAAATATTTTCTGAATTTTTCAATATAAAATTTTCTTGTAGCTTGTAGATCAGCATCCCATGTTTTCTCAGATATTTTTGTCGCTAACTCTTTTAAAAGGGCTTTTATGTTCTCCTGAATTAATCTTCCCGAAGAATCAAAGCAGTTTAAAAAATTCCTTTCATAATAGCTCAGATCTTTGTCAGGATTAATAACTTCGATCAATGGAGGTTTTTTGGATTTGAGTTTAATAACTCCCTTTTCTTCAAGGATAAAACCTATTACGGAAATCAGATAATTTGTGTTTATTCCTATGAAAAATAGAGCTTCAATATCATCAAGTTCAGCCACCTTGCCTTTTTTTCTTGCAGAGGGGACAAGGACTTTTGGAG
>JALXDT010000120.1 GCA_027070475.1 Candidatus Aminicenantota bacterium
CTGTTACTACAGCTGCAATAGGCACTCCACTTCCTATTCCCTTTCCAAGAGTTACAATATTCGGTTTAAGGTTTTCATGCTCAAATGCCCACATTGTTCCGGTTCTACCGTATGAAGCTTGAACTTCATCAAGAATAAAAACAAGTCCTCTCTCCTTTGCCCAACTTTCCAGTTTCTTTAGAAAACCGTCGGGTGGAAAAATAAAGCCGGCAGCTCCTTGATACGGCTCTATTATAAGTGCACCTAAATTTCCAGTGGATTCCACTTCAACCACTTTATCTAAAAATTTAAGACAAAACATATCACAATCCGGATATGTTTTACCAAAAGGACATCTATAACAGTATGGATATGGAGCAAATATTGAACCAGGTACAGTCGGACCAAATCCTTTTTTGGTTTTTATAGAACCTGCAACACTCATTGGACCATATGTTCTTCCATGAAAACCACCCCAGAAAGATAAAATTTCAAATTTTCCCGAATATCTCTTTGCCATTCTTATGGCAGCATCCGTTGCTTCTGAACCTGTGGTTACAAAAAAGGCTTTGTCAAGATGTGGAGGAAATAAATCGACCAATCTTTTTGTAAGCTTAATTCTTTCAGGTGTAGGAAAGTCAAAAGGATTTAAAAGTCTCTTCGCCTGTGTTGCCAATGCTTCAGCTAAAACAGGATGGGCATGACCAACATTTGTTACTAAAACTCCTGATGTCCAATCAATATAGTGTTTTCCATCAACATCCCAGATCTCTGCACCTTTGGCATGATCCCAGACAACAGGAGCTTGCCAGTTTAAACATTGTGGCTCATACTTTTTTGAAATCTCCAATAATTCCTTTGTTTTATTCCCCATATTTTTCTCCTAAATATTATTTAAATTATTAAAAAGTTTTTTTGCCTTATCAGTTATTATTTCCCATTTACCTTCTGCAATAGCTTTTTTGTCCAGCAAAGCTGAACCTATTCCAACACAACAGGCGCCATTTTTAATAAATTCAGCTGCATTTTCTATTGAAACTCCGCCTGTTGGCATAATTTCCACCTGAGGTAATGGTCCTTTTATATCTTTAAAATATTTGGGACCAACAACACCGGAAGGAAATATTTTAACTACATCTGCCCCCATTTCCCATGCATTTAATATTTCAGTCGGGGTAAAGGCTCCGGGAATAACTACCACAGAATATCTTTTACAAATTTTAATCATTTCACTATTTGTTACAGGAGAAACAACAAACTCTGCACCAGCCAAAATTGAGCTTCTTGCTGTTTCCGAATCAAGAACTGTCCCCGCTCCTAATACAATGTCTTCAGGTTTATTTTTAGCTATTTCTTTAATCAATTCTATTGCATAGGGTACAGTCATTGTTATTTCAATAGCCTTTATTCCACCTTTCATTATCGCCTCTATTGCTTTTAAGGCTTTTTCCGAATCATTCATCCTTATAACAGCAATAGCTTTTGTCTCTTTTATTACTGATAAAACCTTTTCCCTCATTTTTTACTCCTATCTTTGGACTCTTCCGGAAGCATCACCTTCCATGAGATTTAAAACTTCAGATTCTTTAACCCTGTTAAAATCTCCAGGTATTGAATGTTTTAAGCAGGATGCAGCAATTGCAAAATTCAAAGCTTTTTCATCATCTTTAAATTTGTCCAGCCCATGAATTAGTCCGGCGGAAAAAGAATCACCACCTCCTATTCTATCAACTATATCTTTAATTTCATATTTATTTCCAACGATAAATCTATCCTTTGATCTTAAAACTGCTGACCAACCATTGTAATCAGCACTATGACTTTCTCTCATTGTAATAGCCATCTTTTCAAGATTAGGATAAATTTCCATTACCTTTTCTGTAAGCTCTTCATAAACTCTTTCATCCAATTTTCCCTTTCTCACATCCACATCAGCCTTAATTCCCAGAGATTTTTGACAATCCTCCTCATTGCCGATTCCTATATCTGCATATTTTACAATTTCGCTCATCACTTCAACAGCACTTTTTCCGTATTTCCAGAGTTTTGATCTATAATTAAAATCTATGGAAATCTTCACTCCCATATCCTTTGCAGTTTTTAAAGCTTCAAAAGTTAATTCTGCTGCCGATTCACTTATAGCAGGTGTAATTCCTGTCACATGAAACCAATCAACCCCATTGAATATTTCTTTCCATTTAAAATCACCAATTTTTGCTTCGGAAATTGATGAATGGGCTCTATCATAAATAACCTTTGATGGTCTCTGATTTGCTCCTGTCTCAGTAAAGTATATACCCACTCTTTTTCCCTGTCTTATTATTTTTGAGGTATCAACATTCATTTTCCTGAGTTCTGCGATAACTGCATCTCCGATATCATTTTGAGGAAGTGCGGTTACAAAGCTAACATCATGACCAAAGTTTGCTAAAGAGATTGCAACATTTGCTTCTCCTCCTCCGAATATAACCCTCAGATAGGGTGATTGAAAGAGTTTTTCTCTGTCCGGAGCTGAAAGCCTTATCATTATTTCTCCGAATGTTACAACTTTCATCACTCCTCCTTTAATTTATATAATTATTTAATAATATTGCTTAACTCTAACCTCTCTAAAGTTTCTTTAGTTGGAATTCCATCTTCACTCCATCCCATAATTTTATAATATCTTTTTTTCATTGGCTCCAGATCAACAGTATGTCCCTTTGCAGGACCCTCAATGAGAGGTTCATGTAATGATCTTTCGGGCAGTGTATCATCCTTCTCTGTAAAACCCTCTCTCAGATTAAACAGTCTTGCAAGGTTTGTAACTCTTTCTCCCACCTTTTCAAGATCTCGTGGGCTTTTGTATTCAAAACCTGTTACAGGATTAACCATTTCCCAAATTTCTTTTAAAGTGATTCCTGTCTTTACAAAATAGCACAGAATTGCAGAATCTATTACCGCTATATCCAGCTGAGTGACCTTGAATAGTTCTGCTTTATCTTTAATAGTCAGAGGATCCGCTCCGCCCATCAATTCTCCAAGTGGAGAACCATGGAGATGACATGCTCCTCTCTCTGAAATTGCATAAGAGAGAGCAACTCCTTTAGAAGCCCTCGGTAAATATCCGGGCATTTCCATACCTTTTACATGCATTGCAAATTTTTCACTTCCGGGAAACATTTCAGACATTCTTTTAACACCTTTTTCTAACAATGCCCCTATTCCTTCACCTTTACCAATCTTTTCCATTAGAGTTATTAAAACCTCTCCATCACCCCAGATTGGTTTTATTCCATCAAGTTTATCATCACCTATCATTCCCTTTTCATAAAGTTCCATAAGAAAACCAATTGCATTTCCAGAACTTATAATGTCAAATCCATACTCATCAGAAATTTCAACAGCTTTTAAAATTGCTTCCTGATCTGAAATTCCCAAATTTGAACCCACTGCATAAACTGTTTCATACTCAGGGCCATCAACTATCAAGCCATCTTTGGTTTTTGCAACTTTTGTACACGATATTGGACACCCTCCGCATGCTTCGGAATTTCTCCAATACTCTTTAGCCCAGGTTTCACCCCATAGTTTTTCATCATGTTCAAATTGACCATATTGAAAGTTTTTTGTGGGAAAAGCTCCTGCAACATTTATAAATTTAACAATATTTGATGTCCCATACTGTTTTAATCTCTTTGTCTCAGAACTCATTCTAAGCATTCTATGAGAAATCCATGCCATTTCCGTAAAAAACTTTTTATCCATTACCTTTACCGAATAAGTTCCTCTAATAACAATCGCCTTCAAATTTTTTGATCCCATTACAGCTCCAGTTCCACCTCTGCCATTTGTTCTAAGTTCAGAAAAAATTCCTGACATCAAAGACATCCTTTCTCCTGCTGGCCCAATAACCACAGATTTGAATTCTTCGCCATAATCATTTCTTAAAATTTCATTTGTTTCACTGACCTTTTTACCTTTTAAATGATTTGCACTTTTTATTTTTACAGAATCATTATCTATTTCAATAAGAGAAAGCTCAGGAGCTTTTCCTTTTATAATAATTGCATCATAACCTGCAAATTTCATTGCCATTCCAAAATTGCCACCTGAATATGAATCTAAAATTGTTCCTGTCAAAGGACTCTTTGTTACTACTGCAAATTTAGTGGAGGTTGGTGCCAGAGTTCCGTTTAATGGTCCGACAAGGAAAATAAGAGGATTCTCAGGACTAAAAGGGTCCATCCCCTTTTTAGTCTCATTAAGCATTATGAGGTTACCAAGTCCTCTTCCTCCTAAAATAAGTTTCATTACATTTTCCTTGAGATTTTCTGTTTCTATTTTACCTGTACTCAGATCTATCCTTAAAATTTTGTCCATATAACCTCTATCTCTTAAACTCATTTTTTACCTCCCTTTGTTTTTGGTTTGAATGGTCTTAATTCTATTGCATCATATTTACACCATCTGACACATTGAGGATCCCCACCACATAAATCACAAAACAGAGGAAGACCATTTTCATCTGGATACATAACATCAAAAGGACATGCTTCAATACACAAGCCACATAGAGTACATTTATCTTCAAAAAGCTGTAATCTTCCTTTTTCATTTATTATAAGAGCATCTTCAGGGCAGGCTTCTACACAGAGACCGCATAGAGTACATACTCTCACCCTGTGAGTTGGAAATTTTTCTGTTATCGGTTTTGTATCTATCTGAATAAATGAATGAACCTTTCCAAACTGTCCTGTATGCTCTGCTACACACGCGAGTTCACAAAGCTCACAACCAACACAATTTGCTGACACCCCGGCTAATCTATAAAATCCTTCTTTTTTCCCGAAAATCTCATCTATACTTTTACCATTATGAACAAGGTCAACAAGGTCTCTAACCATCTTTTCAGGATCCTTTGCCTTTGTAACATTTCTACCAAAAACCGTTCCCGAAGCTCCTGCTCTTAAGGCTTCATCAACCAACTCAAGAGCATCACGAGGCTCTTTTGACCTTGCTCCACCTAAAACAAGCACAGGAACTCCTGCCTGATCCACTAACTTTTTAAAACTTTCAACATCCTCTGTATAGGGTATCTTCAAAGCATCGGCTCCAATTTCAACAGCAATTCTCGCAGAGGCTATTAAGGTTTCCGCAATATTAACTCCTGTTATCATAGAGCCAACAGCCATAGGCTCAATTATCAAAGGTAATCCAACCTTTCTGCACTCTTTTGCAAAAATTGCTGCCTGTTCAAGATTTATAGCTTCAAACTCATCACTGTATCCTATAAAATAGTAAATAGTTATACCTGATGCTCCCATGTGCAAAGCATCTTTTGCTCTGGATGCAGCTATTTTCTTAAATTTGTTAACAGGGAGCACATTACTAACATTTGCACCACCGAGACGGGGTAAATTCATCCAATCAGCTCTTATAAGAAGAGCAGGACTATCTTTTCCCCTCATTAAATTACCGATTCTTTGAGCAGTTCCGAAACTCATTAAAACACCATCAGCCCCACCATCAACAACCTGTTTTAGAATTCTTTTCAAATAAATAACATTAGCTGTCGGATCGCTCATCCATCCATGGTCAGCAGCAACCATTACAGCTCTACCATCCTTTGGATTGAAAATTCTGTTTAATCTCTGTTGTTTTCCTGAGGACAAAATCATCTTTGTCCTCCTGTGTGAATTAATGAATAGAGCTTTTCAATATTTTTTTTATAATTATTATCCAGAATTTTCTCATCCAAAACAATACCTGTTAGATTATTTTTAAACAATAAATCAATATCTTCTTCCTTTGGAATTTTCCCGAATCTTACAAGGACAGGAATTGTAGCCCATTCACCTATCAATTTATAATTATCTTCGGTAGTTTCCGGGATTATGATTGCATCCACTCCAGCTTCCATCATGAATGACAAGCCCAATTTAATTGAATCATGATAATTATTTTCATTGATTTTATTTCCCAGCAACCTTAAATCAGCAACGACAGGAATTGATACTTCGTAAGCTTCTCTCACCAAATTTGCAATGGACTGAATATTATCAGCCTCCATATCCTCATCGTATCCCATAAAAAAGGAGATCACAGCCGCAGTTCCTCCTATAAATAAAACATCGTGGGCATCCGATATGTTTATTCTTCTTGGAAGAGTATGAGGCAAAGCAAAATCTTCCCCTCTGTATACATTTGTCCAATCGACTCTAACAAGTGTACTTGCTCTCTTTTTTCCTCCCAGTAAATCTGCTTGATGTTCTGCTTGTCCTGGGTTTACAATAATGCCATCAAGAAAAAAATTAACATCATTAATAAACTTTCTTAGCTCTTCAAGATAGTTAACAGCTCCAACAGAACCCGATACTGTGGCATCAAATAAAAAGCTCCTTTCATCTCTTGAATCAATAAATTCTGACATTCTTAGAGTTTTTCCAATATGCTCACTCATTTTCACCATCCTTAAAATATTTTTGGCCCTTACCCTTTTTGTTGATTTTTATTAATTCTCTGGATAATTTATATTTTTTCATATAATTTTCCATAGTGAAAGTTTAACAGATAGAATATTAAGTGTCAATGTTTCATGATAGTTAAAATATTTTTTTATATAGCAG
>JALXDT010000121.1 GCA_027070475.1 Candidatus Aminicenantota bacterium
CTCCTGCACAGATCCCAAAATATTTTCCCCCATTTTTAATAAATTTAATAATATTTTTGGCTCCCTTCTTCCCAATATCTCTTGAATAAAAACCACTCCAACCTCCGGGAAAATAAATTACTTTGATCTCTTTAAATATCTTACCATTAATAATATCCTTAGCTTTAACAGTTTTATAACTTATATTAGCCCATTCAAAAAATTCCTGTGAAGCTTGAAGATTTTTATAATATGCTCCAGGGTCTATGTAAATTCCAATTTCTACCCTACCCTTCTTGTTCACAGGAACTCTTATCTCTGTTAGCAGTTCATTTTCGGGAGTGTTTGAAGGATCATTTAAATAAACCTCGGAATAATTTCCAACCTTTTCATAACCATTTTTTTCTATATATTCATTTAAGATTGAATATGCCCTTAAAATATGTTTGTAGCTTCCTTTATAAATTAAAGAAGCTACAAGTTCAGCTCTAACTCTTTTAAATTTAACCTCATCTTTTGAACATGGAGGATATATTCCGGGAAAATATACAGGTATTCTTGCCTCTGACCTTTTAAACTCTTTTGAAGTTAAGCTATTAGCAAAATAAACCGCTTCTGAATATCCATTAATTTTATAGCCGAAATCAATGAGGTAATTATAAATTATATTAAACTTTTTGCTTAAAAGTGAGTAATCTCCTCTATGCTCCATATATGCAACAAACCTCGTATCAGTGAATTTAATTTTTACCTGTGCAAAAGAAAGTGAAGATAAAATAATTATTAAAAGAATAATAACATTAATTTTTTTATTCATACTCCTTTTCTACCTCCAAAATTGAGTTTCTTAAAATGTCTATGGCTTTTTTCAAATAACCATCTGAAATCGTCAGAGGCATTAAGGTTCTAATAACATTTCCATATACTCCGCAAGATATTAAAAGAAGACCTTTTTCTCTCGCCTTTGCTATCGTTTTTTTAACAAATTCTTTAAAAGGTTCCTTGGTTTTCTTATCTTTTACAAATTCAATCCCGATCATTGCTCCTTTTCCTCTTATATCTCCAATGTATTTTGATTTTTTGGATAATTCATTCATTGAATTAACTATCTCTTTTCCTATTTTATTTGCTTTTTCACACAAATTATTTTTCTGCATATAATTTATAGCCGCAAGAGCAGCTGCTGCTGAAACCGGGTTTCCTCCGAAAGTTCCTCCGAGACCTCCTTCCTGAATATTTTCCATTAAATCTTTTTTACCTATAATTGCAGAAAGAGGTAAACCACCGGCAATAGATTTTCCGAGAGTCATAATATCATAGTCTAATCCTGTTTTAGACCAATAAAACATTGAACCTGTTCTACAAAACCCAGATTGAACCTCATCTACAATAAGTAAAATTCCATATTTTTTTGTAATCTCTCTTAATTTCTCTAAATAAAGATCAGGTGCTATAACAAACCCTCCCTCCCCTAAAATTGGCTCTATGACGACAGCAGCGATGGTTTCAGGATCAAAATACTTTATAAAATGTTCTTCCAACAAATTTATGTAAAACTCAGCACACTCTTTTTCATCTTTAAAATCTTTTTCTCCCCTATAACAGTATGGATAAGATACTCTGTAAACTTCCGGTAAAAAGGGACCAAACCCTTTTTTATATGGATTTACTTTTGATGTGAGAGAAAGTGTTGATATTGTTCTTCCATGAAAAGCATAATCAAAGGTTATTATGCCGGGTCTTTCAGTATAATGCCTTGCAACTTTAATAGCATTTTCAACTGCTTCAGCACCAGAGTTAAATAAAACTCCCATTTTATCAAAATCTCCTGGAGTAATATTCGTTAATAATTTAACTAATTCAATATATGGTCTATGCATATA
>JALXDT010000122.1 GCA_027070475.1 Candidatus Aminicenantota bacterium
AGACCATATTTATCAAATTTGTCATTTATTCTCTTTCTCTCTTTTTCAGAAATACTATAGTATGAGAAAAGAGACAGGGAAAAGGTTAATACAAAAAATATAATAATAATTTTTTTCTTCATTTTGAACTCTCTTTATTGGTTTAATTTTATTAGGAGCAGAGATGAATTGGAAGAAAATTCTCCGGCGATTAGCTTTCCATCTTTCTCTACACAATCATTTACCAGATTATCTGAAACTAACCCATAATCTTTGAAACCATTTTCCGAGGAATACTCAAATAGATGAGTATCTCCGAAATCCCCTCCGCTGAAAGCATAAACTCTGTTTCCTATTAATGTTATTCCTTTCAAATAGTAGGGGCCGGGTTTTCCATGGTTAAAAACTTTATCATTTAAAATGTTTATTGAAAAAAGATATCCCTGTCTTGTTCCTACCCATATTTTATCTCTTCCATCATATGCAGCACCGGTAATTTCAGTAATAAACTCAAGACCTTTTAATGAAGGAATATCGTTTTTCAAATAGGTTTTCTTTCCACTAAAATCTATTTTGTAGATGTTTGCATCACTTTCAAATCCATAAACACCGTTTTTGGTAGGAATAAGCCATCTTGAGTTAACATACCCGTTAAGTTTTATCCTTTTTATAATTTCTCCGTTTTCTATGTTTAAGATTAAAAGTGAATTTGATGGATCAGTCAAAACATAGAGTAAGTCTTTTGAAAAATCTTTAGCTATTGCGACAGCATTATCCTCTCCTCCTAATTTTTTAAAGAGCTTAATGCCTTCTCCTTTCTTATATGCATAAATGTTGGAGGCAGCTATGAATATTCTTTCTTTTGCAAAGGCTAAAATATTGCCATTTAAAATTTCCCATTTTATTGGAATTTTGCCAAGATTAACTATTTTTGAGTCCTTAAGCTCAAAAAGATTAAAATCCTTATATCCACCTGAAATTCCGAAAACTTCATTTTTGTATGTTTTTATCAGATCAAAGACTGCATTTTTAAAAAGTGGAAAAACCTTTGATAATGATAATCCCGTTATATACTTTCTCTCATAATATAGATTTTTTTTGTATTTATCATTCGTTTTTATGTATCTAACAAGAGGCCTGAATTTCCAAACAGTTTGAGGCGGAGGGGATATTTTCACTGTTTTTATTTTGTCAAAGTCTTCAGTGAATCTAAGATTCCTCTTTATTTTTATTTTCGGTTTATAGTTTTCCGGAATTTTTGAAGGGTCAAAAACCCACATCATCCCACCTCTTTTTCCATGATTACCATCTCCCCAGTAAATTTTTCCATCTTCACCAAGAGTTCCTTCCCCCAATACACAGGCAAGAGTTCCATCCGAGACTTTCATAGTCCCAAGATTCCTTTTTTTCTTTGTCTCCGGATCAAGTTCAATTATCTCTGTTCCATCATAGTAAGGTTTGTGCTCATTTAAAACACCATAGTATATTTTCCCGTTTTTTGCTTTTACAGGAGCAAAGATCATTTCAGATTGAGGGCTTTCGGGAAATTCCCTCCAGCCGGGACCTAAATCTTCCATTATCCCTCTTTTGGGATCAAATCTGCATATTCTGTTATCATACTGAGGAACCGCATAAATCCACCCATCTGCATCTTTCCAACCATAAATCCAGGAACCTTGTGCTTCCTTTTTATAGGGGCTGTGAGGCATTCTGAGTTTTGTCATAGTGCTTGTTTTTTTAAATGGATCCCATTTCCAGATTCTCTGTTTGGAATCCGAAGTATAAACCATATGATCATCATCAACTACAATAGCGATTCTGCATGGCTGTCCTCCCAACTCAGAGACTTTCATTGTATTTAGATTTAGAGAATAAAGTTTTAGAGTATTCAGGGAACACATATAATAGACATTAAGTTCTGTATCAATCTGTCCATAGTAAAAGTCTGTATTGGGTAAAGGTATTCCTTTGCCTATAAACTTTTCATTCTTTGTATCATAAATAAAAGCATGGGAGCTAAAGCCTGTGGGATCATGCCTGAGGTTTCTTATTGCCCAGACAGGTTGATATATCCCCCTTGCGGTATTATGGGTTACCATAAAAAGATTTCCATTTTTCATTGTTCTTATTGAAGTATGGAATTTACTCTGAGGTAGAACTCCTGAGAAGAGATCAATTCCTAAAAAGCTATCTGCATTGAATATTAGTTTTTTTTCTCCATTTCTAATATCATATCTATAAAGTTTCACAGAGGCTACATAGGGGTCTTCTGCGCATAAAGGTATGTAAATATAATTTCCTTGACTGTGAATATCCCACACTGCATTAAGATTTCTGTTCCCCGGGAATAAAACCTCTTTATAGAAGGATGGATCCATAAGATAAACATCCCGAGGGCCTGCAGAAAAAACCGATAAAATCGTAAGGAAGAAAATCTGCACAATAAAAAGCTTTTTAAACATAGTTACTCCTTGCAAAAAATATCTTAATATTGAATTTCTTATAAAGGTCTAAAGTAGAAAACTCTCCCTGCGTTAGCTGGCATATTGAATTTAAACTTTTTCCCTCTCAAAGATACTCTTTTATTCTTATTAAAGATATTGTAGAGCTTTTTGTGTTTAAATTGTGATGGAACAACAAATGAAATCTTTTTGGGATAGAGACTGTTGTTTAAAACAATTATTCCATTGGAGAAAACTCTGTAAACAAGTTTCCCCTTTTCAACAAATTTTCCAAAAGGTTTTCCAAGATGAGTTCTGTAAAGCACCTCAGCTCCTGTATCCTTTAAATAGGACCACCAGATAATATCTACCAGTCTTGCATTAACAAATGCCCAGAAAGCATCCTCTTTTACGGTTTTACTGTTTTTATCAAGATAGGATAATCCTGTTATCCTTTTACCTCTGCTTGTAAAGTATTCATTATCTTTGGCAAACTTTTTCACATCTTCCCATGTTGCTCCTCTACCTTTCCATGCCCAGCTATAAATAAATGATTCCCACATTGATATATCTCCATACTTTTGAAAAGGTGTTTGAACTCCTGAATTAAGTATAACTATTTTATCTTTACCATAGCTTTTTACCAGAACTCTTATTGCATTTAAGAATCTTTCAAATGCATAATCATGCGTTGCATTTGGAAAAAGGTGCTCATGTTTATATCTTCCAAATTCAGGATTGTAAAGAATATGGAAAGGCTCAAGAGAGGGATGTTGCCAGGGTCTGTAACCCGGATAGATATCTCCTTCTGTATCATACTTTTCATTGAATTTGGGAGCCATACAGGGGTCTCTTCTTGAATGAACATTGTCCACAAATACTCCATCAGCACCCCAGTCCATAAGCTTTTTTACATATTTCAAGGAGAGCTTCCAATAGCTTGGACTGTTTGCACAGACTAAGACTCTATGGAGTCTATATGTGCCATCCATTGGGGTGTGTTTAATGTGTCCTTCATTATCCTTTAAAATTATTTCTGGATGTTGAATAAGTGCCACATCCTGATCTATTAAGTTCACTCTAATATCAAGAAAGTGAACATAAGGTGTTACTCTGAATCCCTGCTCATGGGCCTGCTTGAACGCTGCTTTACTATGGGGAATATGAGAAATCAATGGGACTCCATTTACAGCTGAGCCATCAAATTTTCCGTCTATTACAATTCTTTTTAAATAGGCTCCTTCTATTTTTATTGGTTCTCCATTTCTTCCAATTGCATTTCGTACGACCTTTACAACTTTTGTTTTTGTTTTAAAACTGCGCCAAATATCTCCGGAATGGGTTATCATATCCATATTCAATACCCACTCGGGAGCAGGTTCTATTTTTTTCAGTGGAGGAGGAACTTTTAAACCATACTTTTCAGCCAATTTTTTGTCAAGGTATGGATCATTGTTTTCAGCAAAAGAAATAAAGGTAAAGATAAAAAGGATTAAAAAAAATAGAGTAAAACTCTTTTTCACAGGGACCTCCTTATTTATTTAATTTCTAATATATATCTTTGAATATAAACTTTTTTAAATTTCTCAGAATCCTTTAAAAATGGCCATGACCTTTTATCATTTTTTGTTAATTCATAAGGATATTCTCTTTCTGCTTTTACTTCTATCAAATACTTTCCTTTATCTTTTTTAGAGGGAATTCCGTAAAGAACAGCTTTTTCTTTATCAAGCTTCAGCCATTTCGGGCCATTTAGGAGAGAAAAAGTATAAGCCTCCTTTTCCCATAAGCCATATCCATTCTCTCGGTAATCTCTATACTGGAGATCTCCCAATGATTTTAATGTTTTTATTTTATAATAATATCTTTTCCCGACTTTAGCGATTTTGGGAGGTGAGCTGTATATAAATGGATGTTCCAATTCCACCATTCTTGAAGCTCCGCTTCTTATCCCATCTCTGTCAACAGCAATAATCCTGTAAAAAGTTTTATTTGGTGTTTTACTGGAGTCTGACACCACAAGCATTTCTGTTTTTGTTGTTTCTCCAACAAAGTTTGCCTTTCTTTTACCAATATAAAATGTTGTATAATCTACCTTGGAAGGCTTAAATCCTTTTAAATTGCTTGCATACACCTCATATTTAACAGGTTTTGTTCCCATTTTTAGGTTTGGTTCCCATTTTAAGAAAACTCTTCCCTTATCAATATAGTATCCAGTATTTTTAGGAGGCATTGGTCCCTCCCATGAAAATTCTCTAACTTTACTCCATTTACTCCATATACCCTCTTTTTTTCTTGCTCTGACTCTCCAGTAATAGGTTACCCCCGGATTGAAAATTCCCGGATTGGGGTTACCAAATTTGGTTGTTTTTACTATTATGTTCAAAGAAGGTCTATATCCTATTTTAAAATTCTTATATTTACTGACATTTAATTCATAATAATCACAACCTTCTATTTTACTCCATTCAAAATCTATCGTAGTTCTTTTAACCTTTTCTTTATCTTTCGGGAAAATCAAAGCAGGGGCTTGAGGAGGATTTATATTATTACTCTCTCTCCATTTATATGTTATTTGTACTTTTCTTTTTCCGGGATTTTCATCACTGTATTTGATGATATTTTTCCCTATGTGCAAGCGTGGAAGGGAGAGGGGAGCTACGAGAATGTCTGTATGAATTTTGATTTTTTCAAGTATTCCCACGCTTCCTTTTTCATTTAGACTAATTAATACTTTGTATGAATAGCAGGGGAGATCGGTTTTGATTTTCAATGCTTTATCAAGAGTTAAAGATGGTTTTGATTTTCCTTTTTTTTGATTTTCCCATATCTTTACCCAATCAGAGTCAGGTTTTTTTATTGAAATTGAAACATTGCTTTTTTTGAATGTGGAAAGGAGTGAGTCAATTTTAGCTCCCACAATGGGCCAGGGACTTTTTATATTAAAAACAATATAGCTTCCCTTTTTCACTCCCCAGAATTTTTTACCTCTAATTTCTATTCCGCTATTGTCTCCAGCATATTTTAATGTAAGATTATCCAGTTTTGGAGTATATTCAAAATATGAGTTTCCGAAAAAGATGGGTTTATCGGTTGTTCCCGGTGTCTTCCCTATATTGTCCCAGCGAAAAACTATTTTTTCATAGGGTCTTAAAGAATAATTGATCTTATATCCATAGACTAAATAATCAAACTTCTTATCATCGCTACCAAAGAGAGCTGCGGCTTTTTCACTATTCTCCCATGATTTGAAGATAGGGCCAAATACATACTCTTTTATGACATTATAGTGGTCATACTCTAACTCAGCCACACCAAGCGGGTATTGATTATTTTCATCAAGATAAAAAGTATTTTCATCAAAATCAATGAATTCAGGTCTTCCTTCAACAGTTATTTCGGTCTGAAGATGTCCGTTCAGCTCCAAACCCTTTGGACCGACTCCCTGAAATTCCCGCGTAAGATTTGCATACATTGCCAGAGCCATTCCGATTTTTGCAGAATCATCACAGATCCCACAGCCATATGAATTCAGGTATTTTACAGGGTCATGAAGTTCTCTTTCTCCTGGGAATGTTTGATAGTAGATTGGCCCATGATATTTGTGCTTTCTGACAAATTCATAGAGCATCATTAGTCTTTCCTGATAGTTATTCGCTCCTTTTATCGCCTCTTTAACTATTCTATCAATTGATCTCCAATCCCTTTTACCATTGCTCATGACAAATGGATTTTTGATTAAATTTTTTCCAATATTTTTTATTTCAACTGATATGTTTGGTTGAAATCCTATCTTAATAAAACCATATCCTCTTAAGAAGGTATTATCCATATCTGCGGTTCCACCAAGAAAGATTGAATAAGTATAGTTATTGGTTTCTATGATTTTTGTAAGGGTTTTTTCTCTTGAGATTTTGAAAGTTTCAGCATATCCAAGAAGAGAGAACAAAAAAGACATCATAATTAAAATATGAATGGTTTTTCTTTTCACAGATTCCTCCTTACTTTTTTTGATTTATTTCTTTGAAGATAATTCTTTTTAGTTTAAAGGTAGAAAACACCATAGTGAGAATTCTACTTTCCATAAGGTTCTCCTTCAAATCTTGAAAATAAAGAA
>JALXDT010000123.1 GCA_027070475.1 Candidatus Aminicenantota bacterium
GTTGCAAATTCTATAAGAATTTGCAACCAACAAGATTGCAATAATAGCTAAAGCTATTGCCACATATTTATTTTTAAGCATTTTTGTATAACCTCTTTATTTTAAAGTTTAAAATAAACAAATAATATGTTTTATTATCTTTTCTTTTAATTAAAATCCTTTCTATTGTGAAATTATTAATATTTTTGTAAAGCTCAATTAAGAGAGAAGAACTTTTCCTTAGATTTGAGATGAGAAAAATCTTTACCTTTAAATCAGTCATATCTTTCCTTTTAGGTATCCCAACTGCAGTGTCAAAAGCCTTGAATGTGTTTGAATTATTTTCCATGCCTTTTGTGACAGAGTGATACTCATTTACTGTTTTAAACACTGACAATAGATTTGATTCTTTTTTAAATGTTTGTGTTAACTTTATGTTTTTATCCTCTATATTTACCAAAAAATCATTGTATTGGGACGATAGTATACTGTTTAAGGATAATATGATTGAATTTACATATTTTAAGAAATCTCCCTTTGTTTTTATCCCCTTATAAGTCTTTTCAGTTAAACTGTCAATTTTCTTCCATAAAAGTCTTTCTTTCTCATCAGGAGGTTGAAAATTTTCAATTTCTCTTTTAAATTGCTCTATTTGACTAATATGAGCTTTGAGTTTTTGTTTTTTCTCTCTTATTTCCTTTAACGAAGGATAAAAATAAAGAAGAAGATAGGAAACAACAATAATAAGAATAATTGCTATAACAATAAACTTATTATAAGTGTAAAAAGTCCCTTTATTTTTCATTAAAACCTATCTCCAAAAGTATTTTAAATTTAATAGTAAATTTATCTTTTTCTTTTTTTATATTTTCTTCTGGTATTAATTTTTCCTTTATATCGGAAATCATTTCATTAGTGGTACTATCCTTACCACCCTCCTTAATATCAAAATTTGATTTTAAGACAAAAGGGAAAGCTCCTAATTTTAAGTAAAAATCATTGAAAATTTTGTTATTTAAAAATGGGGTATCGGAACTAACTTTTCCTTCTAACCTTATTTCCCATACATACTCTTTTTCTGATATTTCTGCACTATCCAAACCAATACCGTCAGGAGTGTTCAGTGTTAAAAAATTAAAAAATTTTACGATAGTCTCAATCTTTCTTTGCTCAAGACCAAGCAGAAGCATCTCTTTATAAACTTTTTCTCTCTTGCTTTTTACTCTCTCAATATCCCTTCTTCTAATATCTAACTTTTTAAGGGCAGACTCCTGAATTATCAATTCTTTTTTTATCTCTGACTTCATTTTCTCCGTAATAAAGAAACTTGGGATTAAAATTAAAATCAATAATACAATTGTTATGAAAAAGCTCTTCTTTCTTTTTTCAAAGAGCTCTTTTTCAAAATAAAATGAGGGGAGAAGATTAATCTTCTCCTTTTCTTTTACCAAGAACACAGAACCTAAAATATCAAAGTACGAAGAAAGAAACGAAATTGGATTAACTTCTTTTTCTATCTCTATTTTTTTGGACAATTTTTCTCCCGTACAAAGAATAAAGTTATAAGGAGACATCTCATCCAAATCTCTAACTGTTTCTTCAAGATTTTCTATATTTCCGACCACATATATTTGTGTTAAATCATAACCTCTGTTTTTTTGTTTGAAATACTGAATAGTTCTACTAATCTCCACCAAAATGTTATCTGTTTCAGTTTCACTAAAAATATCTGTTCTTGAGGTCGGGATATCCCTTTCTACAATAAACTTTGAATTTCCTTTAAAAATAATAAAAGAAGACTTTTCCTGGGAAAGATTCAGAAAACCAAAAGTTTCCTCATTTTTTTCTA
>JALXDT010000124.1 GCA_027070475.1 Candidatus Aminicenantota bacterium
ACTATCAATAGCTATGTATGTTTCACCTCTTTTATATATGAAAAAATTAGCATACTTTTCTTTTATGATATAAAGCTCATTGTTAATAAGTTTGGTAAACTCAGGGTAAAATAAAAATCCTGTAATTGAATCAAAATTAGGAAAAATCAAAGGCACATTCCTTTTATATTCGTAATACTCTTCACCAAATTTTAATTCAAGCTCGGATTCTTCACTTCTTATTAAAATCAAAGTTAAAATCAATAAAAAAACAGGAAGAGAATAATACAATAAATTACCCAATATTAAAGCTATCCCGGGAACTATCAAAAAAGACCAAATTGAGTATATTGGATGCCTTACCACCCTATATGCCCCCTCCTTTAAAAGCTTATTTTCATTAAAATGTTTTTTTATTTTTTTAAAAACCCTTATGTAAAGATATAGGCCAAAAATAATTAATGTAAATCCTATCATCTTCATGAAATTAAATTTTTCAATATTTGTTATTAATCTTTTATCTTTCAGATAAACAATAAAACTAAGAAACAAAAAATACAAAAAGGTGAATATGATAAGCTTTTTTCCTATTCCCCATTTCATCTCTTATCTTTGAAATTTTTTAGTATTTCTCTATCCCAGCTTTTTTCCTTTTCAAATAATTTTATAAGTTCTTCGTAAAGATTTTTTGCTTCAAAAATAATGTCAAAGACCTCTCTAACTGCTCCCTGCCCTCCCCTCTTCTCTGTAATATAATCTGCAATCTCTTTTATCTTATAGTGAGCATCCCCTACAGCAACAGAAAAACCCACACTCTTCATAACCGAATAATCACCAATATCATCTCCAATATAACAGATATCATCAGTTGAGTATCCATACTTTTCCATAATATCTTTAAGTGCAGGAAGTTTGTTTATAGCCCCGACGTAAACATCCTCTATCTTTAATCTTTTGGCTCTCTCAAGAACATTGGTTGATTTTTTGCCTGTGATTATTCCAACTTTTAATCCTAAAAGTTGAGCCAGAACAATGGCAGCTCCGTCTTTCACATCATAGGCCTTTATTTCATCTCCAGAAGGAAGGATATATATTTTCCCATCAGTCAAAGTCCCGTCAACATCCATTAAAACTATTTTCACTTTTTTTGCTTTTTCTTTAATCTTTTCGTCTATTTTATTCATTCTGATTTCTCAAGCAGAAGTGTTTTCAACTTCCAATTATTAAATTTATCATAAATTTTCTTAAATTTTAAATATTCGGAAGGATTTAACATTTTTGTTTTTATTCTTATCTCCCTTACAATATTAATTTCTCTGCCTTTCTTAATAGAATAAAGTATAAAAGAGTATTTTTCGGTATTAACTTCCATTTTATCAGGCAGATATAGAGGCTTTAAATCATTTTTTCCCGCTATTTTCCAGATCTCCTTTATTAAGATTTTTCTTCCGAAATAAAACGAATAATTTCTCTCTTTAAGACTGATATTAAAAGGAAAAGTTGCAAAAGGATACGGATTATTCGGAAGATTTATTATAATAATATTCCCCTGTTTAACATAAAGGTCTTTACCTTCAATCGTTTGAGTTATTTCTGCTCCATGAATAAATGATTTCAGATTTTTAAGGTTGTAATTTATACTCTCCGCTCCTTCATTAAAGATATTGGCATATTGAGAAAATTCCTTTGACTTTTCATCTTCGGATAATAGTTTAAATAATCTTTTACAGATTGAATCAAAATAACCGCTTGTCTTTATATTAATATCCGCTTTAAACTCATTCTTATCATTAATATTGATATTAAACTTTGCTATAACACTATTGGGTACCGAATTTTTAATTTTTACCCATTGCGACTTTTTAGCAAAGATCAAAGCATCTGTTCCATCTGCAATTCCGGTGTATCCCAGAACACTGTTTTCTCCATTTGGATCCAAAAATAGTGTTTTACCATTCAAATTAACATTAACAAGAATATAATTGAATTGGGGTAAAACAACAAGCTCCTTTTCAGCGTCAGACCATGTACCAACAAAAACTGGATGTGCCCTTAAACCTATTTCCTTTAACATTGCCATAAAAAGCACTGTCTTATCTCTCAAATCACCGTATCCGTTTTCTAACACAGCCGAGGCTTTATGGGGAGAATAGCCATCCAATCCAAGGGGAAGAGGTATGTATTTAATTTCCGAACTTATAAACTTGTAAATTGCTTTTAATTTATCCTCTTTTGTTTTCAAGCCTTCAGTTAACTTTTTAACTTCTTTCTTTATATTACTTGTTATTTTAGAGTTTTCTTTATAATCATTATAAATCTGAGTTTCTGTTTTTTCCCAATTCTTTGATGTTGAAAAAGTGATATTTGGAGAAATATAATAATCCGAAGCTCTGTACTCCTCAGGTTTTATCTTAGGAATATCTTTCATCTTAAAAGTGTATATTCTAAAATTACCATTTTCTAAAACCTTTTTCTCAATCTTTTGCTCTTTTGTTTCATTCTTTATCTTTGTATAAAGCTTCATATTTTTGGGCAATTTAATTTCAAGAATCTTTTCCCTTATTGGATTTTCCTCCTGAAAAACAAATATTGAGCCAATAAATCCCCTTTTGGATTCCTTTGTCTTTTTGTACTCAATATATATCGCATCTTCCGGATCCACACTTTGAAAAGAGTAAACCCTATCGAGAATATTTGAGTAAAGAGAAGCTTTCTCCAGACCAAGCGGAGTAACAGTATTTATTGCGCCCTTCTCCACATTTACAAAACTCAGATCTTTGTTTAGGGTAAAAGCTTTCAAAACCTCGAGTTTTTCTTTACCCTTTATAAACCTTATCTTATAATCACTGTATTTATCCCTTCCTGCGGCATTTAGAATCTGATAAAAATCAATATAATGTTTTTCAATTTTCTTTGTTTTATTGTCAAATGAAATGGAATACTTTCCTAAGAGTGTGTAAATATAAGAATCAAGGTAAAATATACGTCCATTAGAAGCTTTGTAAATTTTAATTAGATGTTGATCTATCGGAGCTTTGTTATCTGATAAAAGAAAACTAAGAAATATTATTATAAATAATAAAAAAACTATTCCTTTTCTTTTCATTTTTTCACCTCTCTTTCAAGTATAATAAAGCTTTTGTTGAATTTATCCATTTTTAAGAGTGCTTCTTTTAATACAATGTAATCCTCCGGAGAAAAGATTGATTTGTACTGCTTATACACTCTTACAAACTTAATTTTATTTTTATCAATTTTTATGATTTTTACACTCAGATAAACAGGTGTTTTTTTAAACTCAAAGCTATCCGGAAAAGCTTTGATCTTGTAAAAAGGAGGAATTGTTATTGTTTCCTCAATTTTTGAACCGAGTGGAGATGTCATATTTACCGGATACATTCTCTTATTTAGTCTTGTAAGATTATAAACAACCAATGAGAAGTAAATATCCGCGGTGGATTTTCCTTCGGGTATTTTCATTAAATAATAATTTCCCAACTTTTCAAAAAAGTTTGGTGCTTTTACTTTAATTTTTATCTTATAAGGTTTTGTCAGATCCTCGGGGTTTCCATACTCAGCTTTTTCCACCGTTGTCCCCTGCTGTATCGATTGAAGTATTTTATTCCAGATAAAGGTTTGCATCTTTCCGGGAAACCTTTTCCCAATCTGTCTCATAATAAGATCATATGTCCCCTTTCCCTCAATGGAAAAATCCGATTCCAGCTCCCCCTTTTCATTTACTTTACTCTCTGCTTTTATGTATCCCATACTCTTCTCAGGAGGAAAGATTTGAATTTTTCTAATATCTTTACCCTTTTCCACCAGATGCAATACATATTTACCGCTCATATATGCTTCACCGAAGTCTGAACTAAGCTCAAGAGTTGGATCCATATAAACATATTTTCCGTTTTTTAGTTTAACTCCGACAATAGCATGTTCAAAAAATATCGTAGGAACCTCAATATCTGTTTTATGAGAAACATTAATGAGTACATCATCAGCCTCAATTCCGGCTATTTTTAACATTGCTATCATCAAAATGGATTTGTCCCTGCAAACACCATACTGCTTATTGAAAGTATAGCTTGCCTTATGGGGCTCTATAAAAGCTCCCACATCCATAGATGAGCCCATATACCTGATTTTTTGAGAAATATATCTGAATATTGCTAAAATCTTTTCCTTTTCGGTTTTTTTACCCTTAAGCAATTCTTTAACTATTTTAACCATCTTCGGAGTTTTGTCTATTTTACCTCTGTTTAATTCAGCTCCATACCTTGATAGCTCATTCCAGTTTTTAAATGTGGAAACAATTAATTTTAAACCCATATCATAGGGAGAAATCATCCCTATCTCTTTTTTAAATGGCTTTATATTTGAACCTGTCCATTGATAAACATTGTATTTGCCTTCTTCCATTTTTTTCATTTTTAGTTTTCCGTTTTTTACCACATAGTTTAATGGAAGTTTTTTATCTATTTTTAATTCTATCCTGACATTTTTCACAGGAATAAAAGATTGAAGTAATGATATATCAGAGTAATTATTTTTAAGTAAAGGTTTTGAGTACATTTTAATCTTTATTTCAATGGCATCTCCTACTTTGAGAGGCGGAAATTCTACCCTTACCTCCCTGAAATTATCTTCAAAAATATTCATCTTTTGCGTCTCAGCCATTGTTTGATCTTTTATATTTTTCTTTTCAACATTTTCATAGGTTCCATCACTGTGAATAACCCTTGCCAATAGTACCTCCACTTTATTGTATCTTTTATGATAGGGAAACCTTCGCGATGAAAAATCCTTTTTCCCCCTTTCGGTAAGTATTTTTACAAGCATATAATTATCCGACACAAAAGAACCATCTTTTTCGACCTGAGTTGAAGCAATTTCATCAATAATAAGGACATCCGAATTTTTATATGTCTTTGAATCACCTGCATTTTTTATTTTTTCCACCAGGCTTTTTTCAACTCTGTTGGTCGCCGAATAAAGATTAAATACTAGAAACAGAACAACTAAAACTAAAAACTTTCTTTTCATATCTCACCTCTATCTTCAATTTTTCTAATATAGTTTAAACGATTTAATATCTAAAATGTTTAGTATAAGTATTATAATTTATTAGTTAAGGAATTGGTAATGATCCCGCACTATCTTTTTAGATTTGCGAATCTTTGGTGAAGGTTTCTTACTGCCTTATCTTTTTAATTGAAACATTTCTGCATTTACCGTTGGAAAGAAAGTGCGGGACAGGTCCCCGCTATGCACTATCTTTTTTGATTAGTTTTTCTTTGGTGAAGGTTTCTTCTTGCTTCTTCTTTTACTTTACGCATTCGTTCATTTACCGCTGAAAAGAAAGTGCGGTAACTCGTCCAGCATTTATTTTAAAAGTTTAATTAAATAATGTTAAAATTTGAGAAATCATTTGGTATTCATTTTAACATATCGCTTTTTCAAAAAAATTAGTGCTGGATTCACTTCGTTCTTCCCCGTTTATTTGATTTTTTTATTTATAAATATCTTTCCTATGCCCTACTCTCAATACTACTATCTTATCTTCATCAATATCAAACACTACTCTATAACTCCCTATTCTAAACCTATATGTTCCGATAGCATTGTTTATCAATTTTGTAGCGTATCTTAAAGGATCCTTAGAATAATGCTTTAATTTTGTTCCGATTCTTTTCTTTGTTTTAATATCAAGTTTTTCAATGTCTTTTAGTGCTCTTTCGGTTATAATTATCTTATACACCGAAAACCTCATTAAATTCCTTTACTTTACCTTCTTTATAATTTTTTCTGGCTTCCTCTATAGATTGAATATAATTTTTGCTCGTAAGAGCAAGGATATCCTCAGATATTTCTTCCATAGTTTTTTTCACAATATTTTCAATTAACACAGAAAGCTCTGATTCACTCAGTTCACTTATTCTTTTTTCCATTTTCTCCCTCCATTACTATTATAGCATTTTTTAAAGATATGGCAATATCCCGCACTTTCTTTTAGGATTAGTGATTCTTTGGTGAAGGTTTCTTCTTACATTCATCATTTAGTCGAAGCGTTTCCACATTTACCGTTGGAAAGAAAGTGCGGGATTGTCGCTATGCTCCAATTCCCCCTCACACTATCTTTTTGTTAGCATTGGGCACCTGTAGGGGCAATTCATGAATTGTCCCTACAATATTAATTGCCGGTCATTATTTTTTATTTTGAAATTTTAAAAAAATGAATAGTCGCTAACAAGAAATAACCATATTCCTTATGATTAGCTCAGAGGGCTCAATGCCCAATACTCAGGGCTGTTATGGCCTGCCTCCCTATAAACACTATTATAGTATGCAAATAGTCTTTAATTCCCGTTTATTTGATTTTTTTATTTATAAATATCTTTCCTATGCCCTACTCTCAATACTACTATCTTATCTTCATCAATATCAAACACTACTCTATAACTC
>JALXDT010000125.1 GCA_027070475.1 Candidatus Aminicenantota bacterium
CTAAATACCCTCTTGTATACAAGCATGATACAAATTTGTTGGCAGAACTTTTTGATGGGGATGATTATTTGAGTGATTATAAAAAGCTGAATCATAAAATAAAGAAATTGAAAGAACATAAGAATAAGGACATGCCTCCACAAAACATCTCCCATGAATTTTGTAAGAATACTGTAAATATAAAAAAGAACAAGCGCTATAATCCCATAGAACAGATAAATAATAAGAAAAAGAGGATACTTTTTGAAAGCAATTAAAAAAGATTTTAAAAATGCTTTAAAAGAGTTTTTATTAAAGATTATCGAGCTAATCCTTGTACTGTCAAGAAGGGCCAGATCATAGATAAGAAGGAGTGGAAGAAAAATAAGAAAAGCATAATAAAGAACGGATGAGAGTGTGGGATTCTCTGTAATTAAATTTCTGCTTTTCATATAAAGTTTCCCCAATACCAAAAGAAAAATTGCAATGATAGGCAGATTGTAAAGCCATGAGAGTAGAACCTTTCTGTAGTTTTTCATACTTTTTTCAACACCTGCTAATCTTTCAATAAAAATTTTAAAAATATACTGAGAATAAAAGAAATAGAGAAGGAAGGCAAAAAACAGAAGAGCAAGGGCTATTGGCTGAATTTCCCCATGCTTTGAAAGATAAAGCATCAAATATGTAAAGTTAAAGTTTTGCAATTTTTCTCCTGTGTTAACTATATAGCTTAGACCTGAAAGACCGGTGCTAAAAACAATATAAAGAGACAGGTAAAGCAAAACATAGACCAAAAAAAGTCTGTAAACAAGTTTTCTGTTTTTTATTGATGACCAGAATCCTTTGATAATATTTTTCATTTTTCCTCCTTATAATGGGAAAATTGATAATAAAAGAGTCATTACAAATGAAAATGTGGCAGAGAAATAGTTTGTAGGTCTTTTATCGGGAATCAGTCTTTTTGAATTATTCAAGATATTTCTGTCAAGTGCAATTTTTCCCTTCGGGTCTATTGAAACATATGAAATTGGACTTTTTGAATAAAAATCAAATCTTTTCCATCTACCATTCCCATCCCAGTAGAGCATTTTCTTTTTCTTATTTTTAAACACAACCTCTATTTCCACAGGAATTATTCCATTGCCATCCCTCATCACTCCCAATCGATTGTAATATTTATCTTTCTTTTTATCCTTTTTCGGGTCCACTTTAATAAATTTATCTCCAAAAGTTCCCGATGGTTTTCTTACTGCAACGGATCTTAGATCTTCAACACTGTAGTCTATATATTTGTTTTCATAGATAAAATCTTTTAAAAAATTTCCCGCTTCATCTCCCATTATCTCTTTTATTGTGTTTACAAAATCATCAGGTTTCGGATGAGAAAACTTGTATCTCTGAAAATACTCTTTCATAGCCTTCCAGAAAAGTTTTTCACCAAAAACATTTTTAAGTGTGAACAGTGTCATTGCTGTTCTATGGTATGAATTAAAAGAATAGCTTGAACCATTAAAAAATTGCCAGCTGAACTTATTTATCGGGTCATAGAATCTGTTTTTATTTATTGAAATAACTGCGGAATCATAATCTCCTAAATGAAAGAATCCTATATTTGAAAGGGATTTATGATATCCGAATTTTTCGCTTAACCCCGCAATCTCTGAGAATGTGTTAAGTCCTTCGTCAAGCCATGGGTTTTCAAACTCATTGTTAGCAACCATTCCATACCAATATTGATGACCAAATTCATGAAATGTGACCATCTCTATTGTATTGAAAAAGTATTTTGCAAGAAGGTCAGAATATCTTCCGCCTGTTATAAATGTGGGATATTCCATCCCCCCGGC
>JALXDT010000126.1 GCA_027070475.1 Candidatus Aminicenantota bacterium
ATTACATAATTTATCCTTTCGCTTTTCAAAAGAGTTAAAATCTCAAAATAATTGTTTAACACAAGATGTACAGTATTTTTTAAAACTATACTCTCATCATCTATTTCATAAACCAAAAGTTGCTCTGAAAAATCCAACCTCGGAGCAACCAAACCTCTGAAAACCGCTATTCCTATTCTCATGCTTTTACATATAAAAATTTATGCCAACTTTTCTCTTGTAACAAAGCCTTATTATATATATATATATATATCTTTCCGGATTTGACATCTTTTTACCAAAACATTTTAAAACAAATTGTTTCTATTGTTGCATATTGTTTCATAAATGTTGCAACTTACTAATTTTAGATATATAATATGTTTATGAAAAATTTAAACTATACGAAAATCTTAAATCATCTTTTCGAGGGAGTTTTAATTATTGATAATAATTTTAAAATAGTAGAGATAAACAAAGCAGCTTCTCAAATCACAGGTTTTAGCAAAACCGAAGCAAAAGGAAAACACTGCTTTGAAATTTTAAAGGCAGATACCTGCAGTAACAGATGCCCTATTAAAGCATTGAAAGAGGGAAGAGATCAGGGAGAGTTAGTTGTAAATATAATCGATAAGAATAATGAGGAAAAGTATATAAAAGTTAAGGCTTTTTCACTGGGAGATAACTGGATAGAAATATTTCAGGATATAACAAGAGAGTATGAACTTGAAAAGAGAATTAAAAAAGGATTTAAAATAGAGGACATAATAACAAGAGATGAAAAATTGCTAAATACTATTTCAGTTCTCCCGAGAATAGCAAAAAGCAGTGTTCCTGTCCTTCTTGAAGGAGAAAGCGGAGTTGGAAAAGAAGTTTTTGCAACAGCGATAAAGAATCTGAGCGACAGGAAAAACAAACCTTTTATAAAAATTAATTGCGCTGCTTTGCCTGATACACTTCTTGAATCCGAACTTTTTGGATACAAAAAGGGAGCTTTTACTGATGCCAAAAAAGACAAACCCGGGCTTTTTGTTCAGGCAAACACAGGAACAATTTTTTTAGATGAAATAGGTGAAATGAGTCATAATATACAAGCAAAACTCTTAAGAGTTGTTGAGACAGGAGAGATAATTCCACTTGGGGGAACAAGAGCTGAAAAAGTTGATGTGAGAATAATCTCAGCAACGAATAAAAATCTTAAGGAAGAGGTGGAAAAGGGAAATTTCAGAGAAGATCTTTTTTACAGATTGAATGTTGTCAATATAAAAATTCCCCCTCTGAGAGAAAGAAAAAAAGATATCCCTCTTTTTATTGATTTCTTTATTCATAAATTTAATATAGTGCACAAGAAGAAAATCAGTTCTGTCTCTAAAGATGCCTTAAATCTTCTAATCTCATACGATTACCCCGGCAATATAAGGGAATTGAGAAATATTATTGAATACGCCTATATATTTTGTGACTCAGATGAAATTAAGCCCGAACATCTTCCAGAGTATATAAAAATTAAGCCTTCACAGAAAGCTTCATCCATTCAACAATCAAAAGAATCAGATTTAATTTTAAAGGCATTGGAGCAAGCAAAATGGAACAAACAAAAAGCAGCAAAAATACTTGGGATAAACAGGACAACTCTTTGGAGGAAAATGAAAAAATATGGAATACTTTAAGCCTTTCCTACTTCTTTTTTTTCAACTCTATTTCTTCCTCTCTCTTTAGCCTTATAAAGGGCTTCGTCGGCAGCTTTAATTAATTTTTCACAAGATGTTTCTTTAATTGGAATAACAGATGCCACTCCTAAACTAACTGTAATATACTCCGATATATTAGAATCCGGATGTTTTATCTTTAATTCTTCTACTGATTTTCTTATTTTTTCGGCAATTTTAATTGCTGACTCTTCTCTCGTTCTTCCTAAAATAATTATGAACTCTTCTCCTCCAAATCTTGCTACAAGATCCCCTGCTCTTCTCGTAATACTCTTTAAAGCATTTGCCACTTTTCTTAAAACCATGTCCCCTCTTTGATGTCCCAGCGCATCATTATATCTTTTAAAAAAATCAATATCAACCATAATAGCAGAAATATGTTCCTTATATCTAATCGCTCTCTTCCATTCCCTTTCAATAAATTCCTGAAAATATCTTCTATTAGGAAGTTTTGTTAGATGGTCAGTAACAGAAAGTTCCTTAAGTTTTTTATTTGCTTTTTCAAACTCTCCCCTTTCCAACTCAACCAATGAAGATAATATAAACATTTTCCTTTGACTCTTTTCATACCAAAAACTTGATATCATTCCAATAAGGTTAAAAAATATCAAAAAAAAGAAATTACTTATAAAAAAGCTTTCATCTGGTTTTTTTATTAAAAAAGCTAATACCAAATAGATTAAAAGTAATGATAAACCTATAAAAAGCGTATACCTAAATCTCAATCCCACCGCAATGTACGCATAAAGCATAACTATCGTTAAACCTGCATAATATCTCTGAGTAGGATCATCCAAAAAGAATATCATTGCAATAATAACAAGACCTGCGATGATTAAAGTTACAGTAAATAATATCTGAATTTGTCTTTCAGTTTTTGATTTCATTATTAAATAGCCTACTATAACCAGAGGGGGACCGCCTATTACATACCTAAAAAAGAAAAGAGTTTTATATACATCGTGATAAACAACATAATCTAACAAACCAAACATAAAATAAATTGCAATTCCCAATAATATTGAAAATTGCATAAAATCTTTCATCTGGGAGTACAAATATTCTCTGAACTTCCCTTCAATCTCTTTTGAAAATTTAAGGTTAAAGAAGCTTTTTTTGAGTTCCTTTTCTAATAACTCCTTCTCTTTACTATTATCTTTTTCTTTATTTTTCAAAAAATTCTCCCTTTTTCTTTTTTCTATTTTAAAATAATTACAAAGGCAGAATTATAACTCATTTTTACTTTTTTTAAAAGACAGGAGGTAACTCATCACTCCCCTTTTAAGAGAAAACAGCTAATTAAAATAAAATTATCTAAAAATATATGAAACAAAAAACCCGGCTATAATAAGTACACCAAAAATAAGATGAAATTGAGATGTATACATATCAATCAAAGCAAACACTTTTTTATCTATTTTCTCTTTATTTTTAACCATTCTTAACAATTTTATTGCAAAAGGAAAGGAAAACAGAGTTAAAATTGTGTAATAGGGCATGTCTGCAAAAATAATTAATAAAATTTGACTAATGTATGCCGAAAATATCAACACATAGTAAACTTTCTTTGCCTTTTTCTCTCCTAAAATAATAGGAACTGTTTTAATATTTACCACACTATCATTTTCTATATCTCTTAAATTATTACCGTGTAGAACAGCATCCACAAGAAAAGCAAGTGGTAATGAAAATAGAATTGGTGTCCAGGAAAAAGAGACAGTTTGTACAAAGTAAGCACCCAGAGTCATTACAGGACCATAGGCAAGAAAAACTGAAATATCCCCCAGAGCATAATATTTCAAACCTATGGGAGAAGCTGTATAAAAAATTCCCAAGAAGGCACCCACTATTATCAATATAATTAACACGAATTTATTTGGAAGGACAATAACAAAGTAAAGCCCTATTAAAAAAGCAATAAAAAATAGTACGACAGCATAGTTAAAAAGTTCTTTCGGACTCATCAATTTTTCAACAAGCACACCACTTGAACCAAATGTTCCTTTTCTATCAACTTTTTTCTTGAAATCATAATAATCCGAAATAACATTTGATGCAGCATGAGCTACAACAGCTCCTATAAGGGCTAAAACAAAATAAAAATAATTAAATTTAAGATCAGGATTTTCCCATTTTGCGATAATACTTCCAAGAGTTATCTGAATAATTGTTATTGTAAAAGCATAAGCTCTTACCGCTTTCCAATAAATTTTAATCTTTCTCATTAATATTCTCCTCCTTAGTGTTGAGTATTTTACAATTTTAGCTTTATACTTTCAAGAAAAACTTTTATTATAAATTTCTAACTTCAAGCTTCTTCAGGATACTTTGCTTCAATCAAGAAAAGCCCCTGGGGAGGTGATGTAGGCCCAGCCTTGCTTCTGTCTTTTGATTCAACAATACTCTCTATTTCATTAACTTTTATCTTCCCATTCCCTACCTCAATTAAGGTACCGACAAGTGTTCTAACCATATATCTTAAAAAGCCATTTCCTGTAAAATATATATCTGTAATTTCCCCGTTTCTTTCAAATCTGATTTCCTTCAAATTTTTAACATGATTTTTAGCTGATGATTTTACTGTAAAAGCTGAAAAATCTTTCTCTCCTTCCAGTATTTTTGCAGCTTCTTCCATTCTCTCAAAATCCAAAGAATAGGGATAATGAAGTGCATACCTGTATAAAAACGGAGATATTATTTTACCTTGAAAAACAGTGTATCTGTAGGTTTTTTCAATACAATTGAACATTGCATTAAAACTATCGGAAACAATTTTTGATTCAATAATTCTAATCGTCGGTGGTAAAAGAGAATTTAGAGCTTTTAACATTGATTCTGCCTCTATATTTAGCTTTGTTACAAAGTTTGCCACCTGTCCCAGAGCATGAACACCTGCATCGGTTCTTCCCGAACCTGTAATCCTTGTTTTACTTCCTGTAATAATTTTAAGAACCCTTGATATCTCACCTTGAATGGTTTTCCTGTCCTTCTGGATTTGCCATCCTGAAAAGTCCGTACCATCATACTGAATTTTTATCTTATAATTAGGCATTAACTATTTTTTCAATTTTTTCCACTAAATCTTCAAGACTGGAGACCTTTTCCGTTCCTTCTATTTCCCATGAACACAAGGTAAAAACCTTTTTATTCATAATTTTAGCAAAAGAGATTTCTGATAATGTGCCATAACTACCACTTATGGCAACAACAATATCACCATTCATAACAACTAAAGAATTTCTCATCCAACCCAAACCTGTTGCAATTGAAGTACTTAGATATTTATTTCCGCCTCTAAAATCATCGAAGGGTAAAATACCCATTACATTCCCACCTTTTTCATAAACACCTTTTGAAACAGCTTCCATTACTCCGCCAAGTCCTCCGCATACAACAGTCCAACCTTTTTCCGCTGCTATTTTTCCAAACTCATAGGCAAGATCATAACACTCACTTGAGGGAGCATGCCCTCCTATGACAGAAATTCTAATATCTTTCATATAATTCTCCGCCCCATTTTAAATTTCTTTTTCCAATACCTGTTCAGGTTTTCTTTCCTAACCCTTGTATTCTTTTTAGGAGAGTGAACAAAATTACCATCCCCTATATAAACCGCTGTATGGTAAAGTTTTCTTTTGATTTTAAAAATTAGTATATCCCCTTTTTTTAGTTCTGAAATATGTTTGATTTTTTTGCCTATCTTCATTAATTCCTTTGTAGTAGAAGGAATTTTATACCCATTTATTTTGTAAACATAAGATACAAAACCACTGCAATCAAAGCATTTTGGTCCCTTTCCTCCATAACAATAGGGTGTCCCTATCAAAGAAATAGCTGTTTTCACAACTCCTTCTCTCTTCTTGGGAATTAATTCAAGCTCACTTCTTCTAACACAATTTGAAAAAACTAATATAACAAATACCCCCAAAATAAAGATCAAAATACTTATTTTGTTTCTCATCCAAACTTCCTTTCTATTAATATTTTAGCCTTTTTTCTTACAGGCTCGGGAATATCCTTATCCTTTTGAATCTGTTTAAGGTCTCTCACTATTAATTTATCAAGATAATTCAATGAAAAGCTGATAGGTGTTTTTGGATTTTTAATCAAAGAAAGAGCAACAGAATACTTTGATGTCCATTGTTTATTAAGCGTAATTCTTCTGATAACATCATCAGCCAGGCTTTTAAGTTTTGCAAAACTTTCAATCTCTGCATCTGTCAGTTTTGGGCTTTGTAAAACCGCTTCTCTTACAAGTCTATTAGGATCATTTATAAGTATCTTTCTTACCTCTTTATTTCCAAAAAGAGCAAATTTAATTTTCTCCCCCACAGTCATCTTTTTAATCATATTTAAATTAATCTTTTGTTCTATTATCCCATCTTCCATATCAAGTTCCACAGAAATTACACTATCGTCATAATCTTCATATATTCCTTCCTCTTCTTCCTGTTCTTCTTCTACATCAGTTTCTCTCTTTTCCTCCCCTTCCTCTTCTTCTCCCAAAATGAATCTTCTTTTCATTTCAATTAATCTAAATCTCTTTTCTTTAGATAAATTTGGATTGGAAATCAATACATCTATTATCTCTGGATGGGCAAGCAATTTAACCTCTTTGACTGAAAGTAATTCTAAAAGCTCTGAATCATTAGACTTTGCTATATCTATAAGAATTTGAGAAGGAATAGAAAAATTATCCAGAATTTCAATTAAAGTTTTTCTTTTAATTTTATCCTTTAAAT
>JALXDT010000127.1 GCA_027070475.1 Candidatus Aminicenantota bacterium
ATTTATATTACTTTTGATTCAGAATTTTCAAAAGTGATAGGAATTCCAGTTGAAATTTATGATTATATTTTTATCTCATTGGTAAGTCTTGGAATAGTCATATCAATAAAAATCGTAGGAATTATTCTTGTTTCAGCTTTAATAGTAATCCCTGCATTAACAGCTTTGAAATTCAGTAAAAATTATTTTTCATACATTATAATTTCAATATCATTAGGAATTTTTTCAACAATTGGTGGTATTATTCTTTCATATTATTTGAATATGCCTCCCGGAGCAACAATTGTGCTCTTTGCCACAATTCTTTTTATCTTTTCTCTTATTATCTCTATAATCAGAAAATAATTAAATCTATAATATTATAACAATAAACTCAACTTGTTATTATAAAAATACTTATATTATAAAAATAAAAAAAAAATAATTAAAACCCCTTGACAAAATTTAAATTTGTAATTATATTACAAATATGACTAAATATTTTATTGGCGATATAGCGAAAATTTTAAATGTAAGCACCTCAACGATAAGATATTGGGAAAGAGAGGGACTCGTTGAGAGCAAAAGGTCCAAAGGAAGATTTAGATATTTTACTGAGGATGATCTTTCAGTATTGAAAAAAATAAAAATTTTAAAAGACAAAGGTTATAAGAGTGAAGCTATCAAAGAAATATTAAAAATAGAAAAGGACACAGTTTCTGATGATGTAAAAAAAAGAGAAAAGATCGGGGATAAAATAAAGAGATTAAGACAGAGAAATAAGGTTTCAGTAAAAGAGCTCTCTGAGAAAACTGGACTTTCCATTCCCTTTTTAAATCAGGTTGAATTGGGAAAAGCTAACCTTTCAATAGGTAATCTTAAAAAAATTGCAAATGCTTTAAATGTAAATACACTGTACTTTTTTCCAGACGAAGGAGAACCAAGAGAATTAATTAGGGCAGGGGAGAGAAAATCCATTTTTATGGATATTAAGGGAGTTAGAATGGAACTTCTTGCAGAAGGTGATACAGCAATGGAACCTCATCTCTTTTACATAGAGCCCGGTTCTGGAAGTGAAGAGTTTTATTGTCATAAAGGAGAAGAATTTATATATGTTATAAGCGGAAAGTTAAAGGTTTTTATTGAAGCTAATGTTGAATATGAATTAAGTCCCGGAGATAGTCTCTATTTTGAAAGCACAAGGCCTCATAAATGGTATAACCCGACTAATAATATGACAGTTGTAATCTGGATAAACACACCACCGACATTTTAAAATGAGTATTACGTCAATAACAATATTGCTATTATTTTTCTTTATTTTCCTTTTTATAGGGATAAAATTCTCAAAAATATCAAAACCAAAAGAATTTTTACTTATGGGAAGAAATATTGGTTTTTGGTTGTTTTTCGGAGCTTATACAGGAGCTTCAATTGGAGGAGCTTCCACTGCGGGTTTTGTAGGTTATGGATTTGAACAGGGGTTCTCTTCTATGTGGTTAATAGCTGTCTCGGGGATTACTCTTCCTCTCTTTGCTTTTGTTTTTGCAAAAAAACTCAATGTATTTGGTAGAATAAATGAAGCATACACACTTCCGGATTTTCTTGCAGTAAGATTCGGTGAGAGAATCAGAGGACTTTCTTCTTTTATAAGCTATCTGAGGCCTGTATTTATTTCTGGTCTTCAGTTTGTAGCCCTTGGAATAGTTTTTAAAGTTGCCTTTAATATAAGTATTAAATACGGAATTTTAATCAGTGCTGTTCTCATTCTTGTATATACAGTATCTGGAGGACAGTATTCTGCAATAACAGCTCAGTGGATACAATCAATATTACAGGGAGCTGGGCTTTTAATATTCCTTATTGCCGCAATATATTATAATGGAGGTTTAAAAGCTTCTTTCAGTAATTTACACAAATTTTTATCTCCCGAAAAATTATCAGCATATAGCACTGATTTTTCAGTTTTTACTGTATGGATTATAACCATGGGTTTGTTCTATCTTGTGGATCCTTGGCTCTATCAGTGGGCTTATATGGCTAAAAATGCTCAAACATCCTTTGATGCAATGGTGGCAGTATCACTTTCATCACCATGGGGCGCAATATCATTTATGGGAGGAATGTTTATTGAAGCTGCAACAAAGGCAAAATTAATAACTCTTCCTGCATCAATTCAGGGAGATCAGGTTTATCTCTATTTTATTACAAAAATAATAAATCCGACCATCGGCATTTTTTTACTTGTTTCCTTTATTATGACTGTCTTATCTTGCGCCTCATCTTTTTTGTTAAATGGAGCAACTCTTTTATATAATGATTTTTTAAAAAATACAAAAATATCTCAAAAAGCAAATCAGATAAAGCTATCACGATTATCAGTTCTTATAACAACTGTTTTCGGAATAGCTACAGCGCTTTGGGTACCATTTCTAATACCACTCTGGATAATAGGGCAGGGGCTTGCTGTATCAGGCCTGTTGGTTCCTGTTTTTGCAGCATGGTTCTGGAAAAGAGGTACTTCCAAAGCCGCATATTATTCATTAATCAGCGGTCTTCTAACATCTTTCTTATATTCAATATATGCTTGGATTAAAAAGGGTTCTCCCAATGCAATTGTAAATGGTTTTCACTTTGTTCATATAGGTCTGATTGTTTCCTTTGTTTTTATGATTATTGTTAGTTATATGGATAAAAAGGAGCCTGATGAAATTGTAAACAAGACTTTATGGACTAAAATACCATGGGAATAAAAAGAGTATTTAATTTGTTTTTTGGAAAACTTACTTTATCAAAATACATTGGATGGTTTGTTGTTTTTGTACTCTTTTTCTTATATTACATATTTTTTCTCGGAAATATGGTTGAAGAAATGCTCTATTTACTTCTATATTCTCTCCCCTTTATATGGCTTGCCACTATTATAGGAGGGACTATAGAAATTATTAAAATAGTGAAAGAAATAAACAAAAAAGGAGGTTAGATGTGCGAGTAAGAAAAACTTTTCTTTCTCTTTTAATCTTCACACTGTTAATCACATCATTTGTGTTTTCACAGATGCAAACAGGTGTGGTAAAAGGGAAAGTTATGGATGAAAAAGGCAAGCCTATACCGGGAGCTACTGTTACAATCAAAGGTGATACTATTACCAAAGTTTACACTACAACAGACAAGGGAGAGTTTATATTTTTTAAACTTCCTCCGGGAACTTACACAGTAAAATCTGAGCTTTCTGGTTTTACTCCTGTTGAAGTTAAAAATGTAAGGGTTAATGTAGGAAAAACCTATAACTTGACAATTAAAATTCCTCTTAAAGTAAGTGAAAAGGTTGTAGTTGAAGCAAAACCAATACTTCTTGATACTTCAAGCTCAAAAAGTTCTACTACATATTCAAAAGAGTTAATTGAAGAGATTCCTATAAAAAAAGATGTTTACGACATAATTGCCTCTGCTGCCGGTGTTGTAACGGATAACATTACATATTCAAGAACATTTGCAACTCACGGTTCCTCAATAAGAGACAATGTTTATGCTTTTGATGGTTTTATGATGAATGATCCCCGTCACGGTTATCTCTCTACAAATATTAATTATTATGCTATTGAAGAAGTGGAACTTCAAACTTCAGCTCACCCTGCAGAGGTAGGAGAGGGAACAGGCTCATATATTAATGTTGTTACAAAATCTGGAACAAACAATCTTCAAGGTGAATTAAACTACTATTTCACGCTTGATTCTCTTGCTTCAGATAAACCCGGAAGAGATTTGTATCAAAAAGAAGATGCAGAATATACTCCGCTTAAAACAAATAATAGCAATGATATTGCTTTCAACATTGGAGGACCAATTGTTAAAAATAAATTGTGGTTTTTTACATCATACAGATATTTAGGCTGGAAATATACACCTGCTGGATATGAAGAAAAGGATGCAGTAACGCATAAAGAGCACAATTTATTTTTCAAATTAACTTCAAATCTTTCTGAAAATCTAAAACTTGATACTGTTTTTAATTATATAAATGCTTATGAACCAAGATGGGAAGTACATCAGGGAGTTATTGTAAACAGCAGTCCCTATTATGTAGGTTGGAAATATATGCCTGAAGCTGCCCCCTGCTGGGATCATGAAAAGGATATAACAGCTTACCTGAAATTAAACTGGACAATTGATCAAAATACAAATTTTGATTTTAGAACAGGTTATATTTATAAATATTTCCCCCTTTTAATGAGAGATGGAACAGGCTACAGGACTTATGATATTGCAGAGGGACTATTTTACGGTGGTTATTGGATGAATGAGGTCTATCACAGGGGAAGATTTCAAACTATGGCATCTTTAACAAAATTTTTAGATAATTTTTTAGGTGGTGATCATAAAATCAAAGTGGGTACAGAAATAGAATTTGCAAAAGATGATTGGGATACATGGATGCCGGGGAAAATAGGTGATCTATTACCTGCTGAATATTTTACTGAAAATGGAAGCAACCATCTTTTTTCAATCTGGTGGTGGGGAGCTGGAAAATTCTACGCAAGAGCAATAGGAACAAAATCAGGAGACAGTGTTCAAAAGGATAGGACAAGAAGATTAAGTTTTTATTTTCAAGATGATTTTTCACTCTTTAATGGAAGGGTTTATCTTAATTTAGGTTTAAGATATGATTATTCAAAAGCCCATATTCCAGCCCAACATACAACTGGCTCTCCTCAATGGAATGAATTTTTACAAAATTCATACTGGATGAGCACAATGATGGCTGCTTATGGTTATGATACAGACTTCTTTGCTCCAAGGGATTATCCTGAAGTTAAAAATTATATGAATTGGAAAACACTCTCTCCAAGATTAGGAATTAGTATTGATTTAACAGGGGATGGAAAAACAGCTTTTAAGGCCTTTTTTGGAAGATACTATTCCTATATGAATATTCAATATGCATCTGATATCAATCCTATGTATTATCCGTATATAGCCTTTTACTGGTATGATTTCAACTGGAATGACAAATTTGATACAACAGACTATTATGAGCCTATGTGGGCTTGGGGAGGCTATAAAAATCCAAAGGATAGAATAGATCCAAATCTTAAACCACCATATACAGATGAATTTGTAGTCAGTCTTGAAAGGGAACTTTTCAAGGATTTTTCATTGTCTGTTAGATATATTCATAGGTATGAAGGAAATCTCATTGAGGATATGGATTTTGGTAAAAAAGATTCAGATTATGTCAAACAGAGTGTAGTTGATCCCGGTTGGGATGGAGTTTTAGGCACCTCGGATGATAAAAATTATGAAGTCTATTTTCTTGTTAATAGCCTTGCCCCCTCTGTTTTTAAGGTAACTAATCCGAAAGACGCTTATAGAAAATATAAAGGATTGGAAATAGTTTTAAGGAAAGCATTTTCCCATGGTTGGCAATTGCTTGGATCTGTTACCATTTCAAAAGCAGAGGCTACTCTTGGAAATGCTTTTTATGAGACAAACGGAGTTAGCACAGCCTTTGATGATCCTAACTATATGGTCAACAGAAAAGGTTCAGATCCTACTTTTAACAGACCATTTCTTGCGAAACTACAAGGTACTTTTAAACTACCCTTGGATATTTTCTTCAGTTTTAACTATAAATATATGAGTGGTCTTCCAATACAGAGAAGTGTTATAGTTGTAAATACTTCAATACCTAATGTTCCTTCATGGTATAAACCTGAAGTATTGTCTGAGCCTATAGGTACAAAAAGAGGTCCTGATTTTAATCAACTGGATATAAGATTGTTGAGAGATTTCAAAGTGGGTAACAATTCAAAATTCAGTATTTCTGTTGATATAATGAATGTTTTGGGAAGCGCCCTCCTTTACAAAAGATATGGAACTCATCTTACAATATATCCTGATGGAACCATTTTAAAAGTGCATCCAGGTTGGGAAAAGAAAGTCACAGCGCTTGGACAAAGAGTTATTTACTTTTCTTTGAATTATAAGTTTTAAGGCAAGCCATATAACAGGATGTAGGGGCTATTTGCCCCTTCATTCTGTTAAAACTTATAAAACTGAACTATAATAACAATTTAAGGAGGTTTCAATGAAACCTATTGAAATGAGGGAAAAATTTATACCAAAAGCAGTTTACAATGTTCACAATATTATTATAGAAAAAGCGGAAGATTTTTTACTTTATGATGATAAGGGAAATGAATATATTGATTTTACCGGTTCAATAGGTGTTTTAAATGTAGGAAATGCTAATAAAGATGTGGTAGAAGCAATAAAAGAGCAAGCGGAAAAATTTACGCATGCCTGTTTTCATACATATATACATAGACCATATATTGAATTAGTTAAATTATTAACGAATATTACTCCAGGAGATTTTGATAAAATGGGAGTTTTATTTAACTCTGGTGCTGAAGCAGTTGAAAATGCTATTAAAGTTGCAAGGCAT
>JALXDT010000128.1 GCA_027070475.1 Candidatus Aminicenantota bacterium
AGAGATTTTCTTTTTATAGTGTTATTTATGTACTCAACCATTTTTTTATAATCATATCCTCTCTTTTCAATATCCTCTTTAAACAAACGGTACAATTTATAATAATAAAATTCCGGATAAACAGTATCCTTAAATTCCTTATAATCTTTTCCACTAAGAAAAACTTCACTCATAGCCACACTAAAGGTATCTGAAACCATAACACCTTTTATATGATCTGGAGGATAGGTAACAAACCAATGCAAAACAATACTTGACTCATTATAACTATCAAAGATTTCCCATATCGAGGGAACTCTCTTTTCAGCATTAGAGTAGGGGACTTTAATATTATTTTCCTTTACAAAGAGCCAATCAACTATTCCATGTTTAACCATCGTATCTCCGGTAGCTATGCTTGTCCAAACTACAGCTGAAAGCGTTGGTTTAAAAGTTTTAAGTTTTGCCCATGCAGATTCTTCTTTTAATTTTTTAAAAAACTTTAGTTTCCCTTGCTTTATTAAAGGATCGATGATATCCCAATCCGCTCCATCAAGTCCTAAAATATATATTTTGGGATTCTTGGGAATTTTTTCCTTTTTATTGCACGCAGAAATAAAAAAAACAAGAAAACTGATTAAAATAAGTAATACTATTTTTTTCTTCATTTTATCCTCTCTTTTAAGAAGGATTATATCATATATATCAAATTAATATAAATCAAATTTCCTTAAAAATACACAACCATTAAGTATTCCAATTATTCTACTTTAATAAAGTTCTCGTTATAGAGAATATTTTTTAGTGGGAAATCGGGTATATTTTCTCTCCCGCTTCAATAGGTATATCAAGAATATTTTCTGAAGGAGGATAAGAGCAATTCCAGACATGTGAATAATTACATAAGGGATTAAAAGCTTCATTAAAATCAAGGATAAAACTATCTCCCACAGTTTCCTTTATCTCAAGAAATCTTCCAGCTCCATAAGTGGTTTTTCCATTTGTCCTATCCTTAAAAGGAATAAAGAGGTAAGCTTCCCCGGGTTTTTTAGATAAATCTTTTTTATAGGCAAAAAGGTGCTTTTTTTCACCTTTTATTTCAAAATCAATTCTTGCATATCTATAAAAAGTTTTAATAAGATTTTGACTTGTAATCATTTTCACCTTTTCCTTATCTCTCAATCTTATAAGCTTTGCTTTCACCCTATAATCCGGATTTGGAGGATAGTAAAATCTGTGTTTAAACTCCTTCACCTCCTTTTTCTCCGGATCAAAGGAGACCAGAACTAAACTTGAATCAAGGGGATAAACAAGAAAAGAATACCTATCATATCTACACTTCAGATCATCCTCAAGAGAACTCCCTGATTCTATAATATTCCCTTTTTCCTTACATACAAAATTATTATCAAAAATTTTCAGATACCATTTGTTTGCTTTTTTAAAAACAGATATCAGAGCGCTATCTTTTCCCCTTTCGGAAAGCTCAAAATGACCGTTTTCGAACAAAACATAATTCACCTTTTCCGGCGATGCTGTTAATCTGTCAAGTCCTGCTATCGGGGAAGTAGGAGATTTCTTAAACTCTTCATCCTCCTTAGCTCTTTTTTCAAGTAAATTTTTCCGCCATTGCTGAAGCTCCGGGGATAAAGGCTTTTTATGAAAATCTTTTTCTCCTTCTTTCTTATTGCAGACAAAGAAAGAAAAAATGGAAATAAAAATAAAAAATAGTAAAAAAATTTTTAATACCCTCTTCACTTTACTTTTTCCTCCCCTCTATTATGATTTCTCCTAACTTTACAATAAAATCTTTTTTCCTTGAAAGAACACCATTGAGAATAAAAATATTCTTCTCTTTTTCTTCCACTAAAAAGGCTTTTTTAATAATTTCTTTATCTCCCCAGGTCCATATTTCAGAAAATCCTCTGAAAGGATTGGATAGCATCAAACAAATAATTGTAAAATCCCCCTTTTCTTTTAAAAATTTCATTTCTTTAAAAATCTCATTCTTCCTTGCATAAAGAGGAGTAAAATCTCCGCTTATTATCTGACCAATGCCTATTTTACTGTTTCCGATAGTAAATATTTTAAAATCTTTTCTTATTATTTCATCTGGTTTTAACTTCTGGAAATCATTGTTTGCTTCAATTATTTCCCTTGCGAAATTATCAGGATTAATGTTCAACAATTTAGACAGGTATTTTACTATTCTTCTGTCTCTTTTCGTGGTCGTAGAGATTGTTAAATTCATTGTATCGGAAAGTATACCCCCTAAAAGAATACCTGCAATTTTTTCTGGTATTTTTATCTTTCTTTTTAGATAAAATTCAGCCACCAGAGTGGAAGTGCTTCCAATTGGTTCCACATGAAAGAGAATTGGCTTCAGAGTGGAGACATCTCCTATTCTATGATGGTCTATCACCTCTATTATATCCGCTTCTTCTATCCCATCCACTGCCTGACTCAATTCATTATGATCAACAAGAATCACTTTCTTTCTTTTAAAATTAATAAGGTCTGTTCTTGTTAAGATACCTACCAATCTTCCCGAAAAATCTATGACAAGAACTCCCCTATAGCGTGAATGCAAGATTTTTTCTTTCACCTCTTCCACAGGATCATAAAGAAAAACCTTTTCAAAATCTGTTCTCATATATTTTTTAGCTTGTATTGAGAGATCAATCATTTTTGATGTCGAATAGGTATCAAAAGGTGTGGATATAAGCGTTATTTTCTTTTTAGAGGCATCCTTTATAAGATTCAATGGGATATATGGTGAACCGGTTAAAATAATAGCTCCAGGTTCTTTGTCCAGAATTTCAGATACAATATCAAGTCTATCCCCTATCAAAAGGATATCACCCTTTTTTATTTTCTTTATAATCCTCTCCTTACTGTTCGCTCCAATATAAACCTTTCCATCTATTATTTTTTTCCCCATAGATAAAATCTTTCCTTTAAGAACTGTGGATAGAGTATTAACTTCCACCGGGGTTTCTCTTAGATCTATCCTCCCGATTCTTTCAACAAAACCTCTGGCAATGGCTGATTGAGGAACTATTCCAATAGGTTTTCCCTCCCTGTTTAAAAGGGGAACAAGTCTAATCTCATATTTCTTCATAAGATCAACAACTTCTTTTAAAGAAGATTCTTCTGATGAAACCACGGGAGATTTTAAATTAAAATCAGAAACCGTGGGTTTAAGATTTTCTATTGTTTCAGGTTCCTTTGTATTAAACTTTTTAAGAATAAATCTGGTTTCACTATTTAAATTTCCAGCTTTTGCAGGAACATAGATATTATATTTATCAATCTTGTTTTTGTAATCAGCATACCCTATTGCAGAACAAATTGAATCACTATCAGGATTTTTATGACCAATAATATATATTTTTTCTTCCCCTCTTTTACTCATTTCAAAGATCTTTTAAAAATTCCACAGTAAGTCTTACACCAAACCCTGTAGCTCCTTTCAAACCGAAAAAGTTTCCTTTATCAAAGTAAACAGGTCCTGCAATATCAAGGTGAAGCCATTTTGTTTTTTCAATAAATTCCTTTAAAAATAGAGCTGCCTTAATTGTACCTCCCCCTGTTCCATATCCAGTGTTTTTCACATCAGCTATATCAGACTTTACATCCTTTTCATAAAAATCAGGGAGGGGAAGTTCCCATAGAGGCTCCTGAATATTCCAGCTTATATCATACATTCTTTTTAAAGCCTTTTTATCTGTTCCCAAAATTGCAGCAATCTTTGTTCCCAGAGCAGTGATACAGGATCCTGTAAGTGTTGCATAATCAATTATAAGATCAGCTCCCTCCTCCTCAGCAAGAGAAAGAGCATCAGCCAAAATCAACCTCCCTTCTGCATCAGTATGCCTTATTTCCACTGTTTTTCCATTATAAATTTTTACAATATCTCCCTGTTTATAGGACCTGGGACCTGGCATATTTTCTACAGTGGGAATATAACCCTTTATTCTAATCGGTAATTTAAGTTTTGAAGCAAGTTTAATCACACCTAAAACCACTGCTCCACCACTCATATCAATTTTCATATCTTCCATAGCAGAATAAGGTTTAACATTAAGGCCTCCAGAATCAAAGGTGACTGCTTTTCCCACAAGAGCAATAGTTTTATTATATTTTTCTGGTAAATATTCAATCTTTATAAGTCGGGGTTCATAAGCACCACCTCTGCCAACAGCAAGAATTCCTCCAAAACCTTTATTAATTAATTCTTTTCCTTTATAAATCCTTACTTTAAACTCTCTAAATTCATTTTTAATAATCTTCTCCAAACTTTCAGGATTAATCTCATCTGCTCCTGCATTTATAAGATCTCTTACAAAATTTATTGCTGATAAGTACTCATCAACAACTTTGCTCTTTTTTGTAAAAACAAAAGATACCTCATCTTTTTCCTTTTTCTTCTCCTTTTTTCTTTCAAAACGATAATTTAAGAGAGAAGAAAAAAGGGAAATTTCAAAATTATAATCAAGAGGAAGTTTCCTAAGATTTTTTTCAAAAACTTTAATCTTCTCAATCTTTAAAGTTTTAACTATCTCTCTTACCTTTAAAATAGCTTCCCTTAAAATAAAAACATCTACTTTTTTCCTTTTCACCAATGAGTAAAAAATAATCCATCTATTCCCATCCTTTGTAATTAAATAATCACCCTTTTTATTTTTAAACTTACTTCCCCTTTTTGCTGAACGAAAAATGTTTTCCAATTTTTTTTCTGGAATACTTTCCCCCTTGAATGAAAAAACAAGAACAGCTTTCATATTCTCCTCCTTAAATTTAGATATTTAAATAATAAAAGGGAGGAATGATTGAACCTTCCTTTATTTTTAATCCAGATCTTAAATAATTGAAAGGATAAATTATTGAATCATTACCAATATCCACACCAAATTCCACAAAAGTATTTTCAGGTGAAACAAAGGTTATCCCCTTTTTTACAAACTTATTGATATTTTTCCTGTTAAAATAAGAAATAGCTTCAATTAGCTCTTCTCTTGTATTTATTCCTTTTGTTATTTCTCTTTTCTCTGTCCAAAAAATCCCAACTTCACCTCCGTCAGCTGCAAGGAAATTTATTGCATCGGGTAAGAAATATTCACCCTTCGGATTATTGTTATCAATCTTTTGTAAGTAAGGAAGAATTTTATCCCACTTAAAAAGAAAAATTGAAGAGCTTACCTCTTTTATCTTTAACTCTTCCTCAGTAGCTACAATCTCCTCAACAAGTTTTACAAATTTGCCATTTTCATCCTTAACTATTCTTCCATAGGGAGGAGGGTTATCAAAGTCAGTTGTTATTATTGAGACATCATAGTCCCCTTGTTTGTGAAAATCAAAAAATTCTTTTACTGTCTCTGTATCAAGATAGGGATTATCTCCCACTGTAACTAAAACATCCCCTTTATAATTTTTTAGAAGAGGTATGGCTGATTTTACAGCATCTCCAGTTCCAAGAGGTTCTTTTTGTAAAGCGTATTCTACACTTTCATTAAAGAGATTCTTAAGGAGCTTCTGATTATGTTCTCCTGTAATTAAGATAATTCTTTTTGCTTCCGCTTCTTTGAATGCCTCCACAGGAAATCTGATTACTTCTCTTCCCAGAATTTTATGTAACAGCTTATTTGTTTTTGATTTCATGCGAGTTCCAATACCCCCCGCCATAATCAAACCGATGAAACTACTCCTTTTCTGGTTAATTTTAAGACCTACTGTAAGATAAAAAATATTTTTTTCATTATCTTCAAATTCCAGCTCTTCAATCTCAAGACCAGGTTTGTAAAAAACTTCATGTTTAAATCCTTCAATTATAGTTGGAGGTGTTATCTTAGAATCAAACCCCTGTTCTACAATCTTGTTTCTCGCCTGCCCAATAATAAGATTTGCTATCTCTCCTATTGCATCTCTTGCATCATAATCAATCTCTGTTTTCTCTTCCATAAGCATTGCAGAAGCTATCTTTAATGCAAGTTCTTTTTTAAAACTAATAGTAACTGTTCCCTGAACTTCACCTATCAAACCTATAATTGCAGAAATATATACATCCTTATCCTTGGAAACCCCTTTCCTCTCCCCTCTAAGCTCAGGTTTTAGAGAAGAAAATTGTTCAATATTTGTTTTAACACTTTCAATAAAAAAATCAATAAACTTTCTTTCCATTATAATTTTCCTCCTAAATACTGAATTATAGCATAGCAAAAATAAATTTGTAATAATCTCAAATTATGGGAAAATAATTTCCCCCGTATAGGAAGTTGTTTTTTCAAAATATTGACAAAATTTAAAGGATTTGATATTAATTAGTAAATTTCCGCGGGAGTAGCTCAGCGGTAGAGCATAACCTTGCCAAGGTTGGGGTCGCGGGTTCAAAT
>JALXDT010000129.1 GCA_027070475.1 Candidatus Aminicenantota bacterium
TCTTTTGCCCATGGCCCTGCTGCATTAACTACAATTTCGCTTTCTATTTTTCCCTCTCCTTTTAGTTTTATTCCCTTTATTCTTCCATTCTCTTCAATTAATTTTTCAACTTCTCTTTCAGATAAAATCTCACCACCATTTTTCATTATACCCTGAATATAACCTTTAAGAACTAAAAAAGGAAATGCCTGTCCATCTTCTGGAGAAAATGCCCCGCCAATAAGATTTTCAGTATTTACATAGGGAAATTCTTTTTTTATTTCTTCAGCGCTTAAAAAATTTACATTTATCCCAAACTTCTTTTGAATTTCAATGTTTTTCAGGAAAATGTTTTTCTGCTCCTCTGTGTGTGCTAACAGCAGATATCCTCCTTGATAAAATTCTACGGAGAAACCAAACTCTCTTTCCATTTCCTTAAAAAGATTTACGCTTTCCTTTGCGAGTTGAATTGTTCCAGGGGTTGAGAATTGTTGTCTGATACCTCCAATACACCTTCCTGTAGAACCGGCTCCCGGATAATTTTTTTCTATTACTAAAACTTTTTTTCTGGAAGAGAGATAATATGCGGTAGAAAGCCCTAAAATACCTCCACCAACAATAATAGCATCATAGTTTTTCATTTAAACTCCTTAAAGGTAAAAATTTTATCTGAAAATTAGTAATATTTCAATCTTTTTTCTAAAGAAAGATACATACTATTATAAGCTTAAAGGGTCCTTTTTTATTGTTTCTATTAGGTTTGAGAAATCTCTTATTCTGTTTAAAAGCTGATATTTGTGGGGTGAATGTTTTATTGAAAAAAAGAGTCTATAAAATTTTTCCCAATATTTAAGCTTTAGGTAGAGAAGATAATTATTTTCAAAATCTCTCATTTCCTGTAAAAGAGAGCTTTTAAATTCCTCAATGTTTTTATTTAAGCTTTTTTCAATAAGATCACTCAATCTGTCCAATGAATTATAAAGCTCTTTTAAAAATTTTTTCTTATTGGAAAGTTCAGGGAAAATTGAAAGATTATCAAGTTCAGGCTCAACTTCTTTTAAAAGAAGAATTATGATCTTTTTTTGCATCTCTGTAAGATTATTTTTTAATTTTTCAAATAAAATTTCTTTTTTCTTTTTTGTAAAAATATTTGCCAGTATAATGTTATAAACTTTTGATATTGTTTCTTCTATAATTGAAAGGATTTCTTGATTTCCCTTTATCCCTTTATAGTTTTTAAACCTTTCAAGATTTCCTCTAATGTGAACAAGAATAAAGTAATCTAATGAAGGATTTTTTTCAACTGAAATCTCTTGGATTATTCTTAATGTTTTAAAAGATTCTATTATATTGATTCCCAGAACATACCTTGTTTCAATATCATCTATTGAAAGAATTATCTCTTTTATTTTTTTGTGAATAACTCTATGGAGTTCAATCTTAAAATTTCTTCTTACAAAAGGGTAAATGTATGGATTTTTTACAAGCTCTTGAAGGTATATATCGCCTAAAATCATAAATTCTCTGTAGCTAAGTGACCTGCTTCTTGAAAATATTTCCGATAACATTTCAATTTCTTCAAGTTTTATTGAGGCTTCTTCTGTTGTTAGAGAACTTACCATTAAAATAGGGGTTGGTTTATTTGCCATAATCTTTTTAACTGCACTCAAACCATCCATTATAGGCATATTTATATCCATAGTTACTGCATTAAAATCTTCATTAAAAACTCGCTCACATGCCTCTTTTCCATTCTTTGCAGTTTCAACTTCATATCCCACAGAGCTAAGTAACTTACTTAAATGTTTTCTTACAAGTGCTGAAT
>JALXDT010000130.1 GCA_027070475.1 Candidatus Aminicenantota bacterium
TTGAAAAAACTATTTCATCAAAAATTTTATTGGAAAAGCTGACTTTTCCAATAAGTTTTCCCTTAAATTCCCTTACATCAAAAAAAAGATAATTCCCTTTGAGTTTTGCCTTGTTCAAAGTGATAAATACATTTCCTGCTCCGAATATATACTGCAAATCCTCACTGTAAATAAGATAATCGGCTTTTATTGTTATACTCCTTGTTTTTGCTTTTAAATTAAAGCTTATAAGAAAAAGCAAACTAAGGAAGAGAAACTTTGTAAATTTTTCCATCTGATGAAAGGATGTAAACATAAAGGTTTTCATCAACAGTAATACCAGAAATTTCATTGGCAGGAGCAGAGTAAACAGATAGAACCTTACCGCTCAAATCAAACAAATAGATAGAGGAGGAGTTTTTTTCAGTTAATATAATATTCCCCTTGTAAAGGGAGAGTCCTCCGATGTTAAAACCTGTGAGCCTGAAAAGTTTTTCAAACTCTTCAGTTTCAGGTTCAAATGTAAAAAAATAGGATGTTTTTGTATCATAACCTATTATTCTGTTATCAGAGTTTGCTATGAACTTAAAATATAATTCTCCCGTTAGAAAATTTTGGACAATGTCTCCGGATAGTGGATTTATCATTGTTAAATAGTTGGTTTCTGAAGCTAAATACATATAATTATCTGAGAAAGCTATGCCGCTGGCGTAAGATGAGGAAAACTCTCTTATTCTCTCTCCTGTTTCCCTGTCAAAGGCTATCAATCTTCCGTTTTCTGAGGTTCTCCAGAGCTTTTCCCCGTCAAAGGCAAGATCTCCTTCGCCCAAACTATCTGTGTTTAGAATTTTAATTATAATAAGCACTCCTTTCTCTCCGTTCGGATCAAGAGGATTATTAAATATAATATCCTTACAATTACTAAAAAGAATAATAAAAGCCAATAGAAAAACTATCTTTATGTATTTCACCTTTTATCCCCTTTTTTTTATCAAAAAATTGCAGATCAAGAATATGCATAATCCATACGGAGAATGCTCCTACAAGATAATAATTTCTCTTTTTAAAACTATCTTCTGTTTTTTCTCTTAAAGAGACTATTTCATCAACAACCGTGGATTCAAGATATCTATCATAATAGCTGTTACCATCCCTGTTTTTCAAATAAGCCTCCGTCAAGCAGGTAGAAAATCCGCTCAAAAACAGAATTCCCTTAAAATAGTAACCTCTTTTTATCTGCTCTACTCCTGGAATTATATATGAAAAAGGAATCATTCCTGTCTTAATTTCAGCCTTTTTCTCGGAGAAAATAGAGTTTGTTAAGGTAAAAAAAACAATTAAGATTATTAAAATCTTTTTTCCCATAAAATAGCTTACTTTTTTTTATTAATTATTTCAAATTCAGTTAAAAAAAATTATCCAGAATTATAACCTCTTCTTCTATGTCAAAACCTTCTTTTTCTTTGACAATTCTCTTTAATCTCCGGGCTAATTCAATAAAATCTTCAGCTCTCGCATTACCAGTATTTATTAAAAAGTTCGCATGCTTTTTTGAAACAGCTGCTCCTCCCACACTCATCTCTTTTGCTCCCAATTTTTCAAGAATAGCCCCTATTGCAAGTTTTTTTCCATCGGGAAGTAAGATGTTTTTAAAAAAGCTTCCGGCAGATTTTACAATCGGAGGATTTTCGGGAAGTCTGTTTTTTCTGTACTCGACGATCTTTTCTCTCTTTTTTTTAATCTCCTCTTTATTACCTTTATTTAATTTAAAAATAATTTTATAGATAAATTAACCATTTTCTTTAAAAG
>JALXDT010000131.1 GCA_027070475.1 Candidatus Aminicenantota bacterium
GTGGGAGGGTGGGAGTATATTTCATTAAGATTAGCTCAACGCTCAAAGCTCAATGCTACTTCCTATCTTTTCACATCAATCCAATCAGGCCAGGTCTTGAGTTTTTTTGCTTTTCTTACTTCATTTCTTAAAACTTCAAGAGCTTTTGTAAGCTGGCTATCTTCACCTTTTGAAAGCTCTCCAAGTTTATATGGTACATAAACATCGGGAGGGCAACCGTGATGTTCCATGTTTGTAAATGTTCCATCATTTACATACCAGCCTCTGAATGGCATTCTAACATATGTTCCATCTATCAAAAATACAGCTCCCGTTGAAATAACAGCTCCGAAGGTTTGTTCACCGACCAATTTTCCTCTCTTTAATGTTCTTATTGACCATGGAAAAATCTCGGCATTTGAATAAGAGTTCGGATTTATAAGGACAACTATTGGTTTGGGCCAATTGTAAAATACTCGTCTTCCCTGAGGATATCCCTTTCCTCCTCCTCTCGGTATTGTTATTGCATGCTGGCGGGTCATAAGCATTGAGAGTAGAAGATCTGTTATCCAGCCACCTCCATTATTCCTCACATCTATTATAAGTCCGTCTTTTCCATGGGCAACAGAGTAAAGCTCCTTTTCAAATTCCCTTGCATTCTGAGTTCCCATTCCTCTTATATGAATATATGTCAATTTCCCGTTCGAGAGTTTTTCAACCTTTGCTCTTCTGCTTTCCACTATATTTTTATAGATTATTGTTTTAAGTGTTGAATAGCTCACAGGTCTTATTATAATCTCTTTTGTCTCTTTACCTCTTTTTACAGTTAAAAGGACCTCTTTGTTGATCGTATCTTCCATAAGTTTGTAAAAGTTTGTATGTGAGCCAATCTCTTTTTCGTTTACCTTTAAGATAATATCCTTTGGGTAAAGTTTTGATATTTCTCTGTTTGCCGGACTGTATTTAAATACTTTGTGAACTCTTAAACCTTTTCCTTTATAGTGAGGACAAAATTCCACTCCGATATAGCCTGTTCTAACTTCATTCTTTTTCCAGCCTCCTCTTATTCCCTGATGGGAAGAGTTAAGCTCTCCCAAAAGCATTGTGAATACATAGTTGAAATCATTCAGAGTTCTTGTTTTTATTGCCCAGGGTTTATAATATTCCCCTGCCTTTTTCCAGTCTATTCCATGAAAGTGAGGATCATAAAAGTGATTCCATAAGACTCTCCAGCCTTCATTGTACTTTTGAGCATTTTCCAGAGCTCTGTTTATTATTACCTTTGCCCTGAAAGGAATGGATTTATATCCGCTTCCCGAAACTCCTATTTTTGCGAATGTTCCGTTTCCTTTTTTAAAATAGATTGTTTTCCCCTTTTTATCAAAGGTTATTTCAGATGGATTTACGGCTGATTTTGTAAGCTTTTTAACTGTAAATTTTAGTCCATCCCATTTTCCTAAAAATAGATACCCTCCCCTGTCATTTCTTGAAGCAAATGCAATAGACTTGCTGTCGGGTGATACTGCTATTCCATACTCATGTCCGTAGATTGAGGTAAGCCTCTTTACTCTATTGTTTATATTATCAAAATCTATCTTAACATCAACTTTTTTTGATTTTTTATCATTTTCCGTAGCTCTCTTGTATTCATATTCATTCATCTGATCATATTTTTTTTCAAGAAAAACGGTGAAAATATCTATATTATTATCAACAGTTCTTTCTCCCATCTCTCCTCTTCTTGATACAAAGTATAGCCTTTTTCCGTCAGGGGAAAATACGGGATCGGTGTCAATATCAGGATGTTTTGAAATATTGTAAGCCTTTCCTCCGTTCGCAGGTATTATGTAAATATCAGTATTAAAATCATTATCATCCTGTGAGTATGCAATCCATTTTGAATCAGGAGACCAGTTGAAGGTAAGTTCACTCCAGCCTTTAACTATTGCTTTCTCTTTTCCTGTCTTAATATCTCTTACAATTAGATTACCATTTCCTCTGATATAGGCTAACTTTGTTTTGTCCGGCGAAAGCTTCATCTCTCCTTCATCTTCAGGAGTGTTTGTTATTCTCTCAACCTTTAATTTCAGTGTTTCGGAAAGTCTGTCTCTTCCTTTGTCCGAAGAGCTTATTTTAAAGATATTGTAATTTCCGTCTCTATCGGATGTAAAGTAGAGAGATTTTCCATCTTCAGCCCAGCAAATATCCCTCTCTCTTGAAGGTGTTGTGGTAAGTCTTTTTATAAGCTTTCCATCCTCACTCATTACGAATAGCTCTCCTCTGACGATGAAGGCTATCTCTTTATTGTCAGGAGATATGAGCATTGTATCGGCTTTGGATGTGTAAGTCTTTTTTACAATAACAGGATCTTTGTAGTCAGCAGGTGCATATATTTTAATCTCTTCCGGTTTTCCGTCATTTAAAACTTTGTATAGTTTGTTTTTGTATTCAAAAACTATGACATTCTTATTGTTTGCAATACTTGGAAATCTTACCTGACCATTCTTAAAAAATGTGATCTGTTTAACAGCTCCTGTTTTTAAATCTTTTTTATAAAGGTTGAATACCATATCCTTTGATCTGTCGGAAACAAAGTAAACATATTTATCATCAGGAGAGAATTTTGGCCATTTATCATTTCCATTGAAATTCGTAAATTTTTTAAAACTTTTTTCCTTGAGATTGTAAAGATAGATTTCAATATTTGCTGTTCCCCTATACCTTTTTCTCAGCTCTGGAGCTGTTCCGAAATTGAAAGCCACAAGATCCCCTTTGTGATTAAAGACTCCATTTTTTGAAACTTCGGGAATCAGCATAAAGGGAGTTCCTCCATTAAAAGGCACTTTGTAAACATTATAGTTTCTATAAAAATGATGAAGTGTTCCGGGGGTGTGGTAAATAATGTATTTACCATCCGGGGACCAGCCTGTGACATAGTCCGAAGAATCTCTGAATGTAAGCTGTCTTGGTATTCCTCCCTCTGAATCCATTACAAAAACATCAAAATTTCCATTTCTGTCAGAGGAAAAGGCGATATATTTTCCATCGGGTGAGTAAACAGGATTTATTTCCACTCCTATATTATCGGTTAATCTTAAGGCCCTTCCTCCCTTAATTGAAACTTTCCAGATATCTCCATTGTATGAAAAAACCACGTATTGCCCATCCGGAGAAACCGAAGGTGTTCGCGGAAGGGATATTGTAGTCCCGCTTATTAAAAGAGTTGCTATTAAGATATTAACAAAAAACAAAAAAACTTTCTTTTTCATCTATTTCCTCCTCTAATTTATTTCTTTTAAAAGTTCTTTTAAGCATTTTGATGTTTTAAATGTGTAAGGTGGAGAGACAAGGTAAATACCAGATATCAGTCTTCTTGGGATACTTTCAAATATGTTTATTTTTCTCATTCCCCTTCTGAATGTTTTTATTTTAAAAAACATTGAAAGCTCAGATGTAAGATATTTATCTCCCGAAGATATTATGTAAATGGGCTTATGAAAATAGTTGGCAGCCAAGGCGAGAGAATAGCTTCCTATCTTGTTTATTATAAATTCATTGGTAATAAGATCTGCTCCAAGTATAATTCCGTCAGCTTCTTCAACCTCTGAAATAAGGGTACAATCCTCTAAGAGCTCTACATTGTGTAAGTTTGAAAGTGTGTCTGCCGTAATAATTCCTTCTTTTTGAGGGTAAGAAATTCCCACAATTACCTCCAAATCCTCACCTCGTTTTAAAAGTTCTGTTACCCAATGACTCATTGAGAGTGTAATCCATCTTTTCTTTGAAAAATTTTCATCCCAGAACTTAATAAATGTATTTTCCATGTCATCTTCAATCTCAGGAATTTTCTCCCCTTCTGCTTTAAGGCAAAGCAGGTTTATCTTATTGATAACAGCTCCCATTGATGAGTGGGTGAAAAGGATCTCCTTTGCAATAGTTTTAATCTCTTCTTCTGGTAAAATTTTAAAAAGTTCTTCAATTTTATTAGCTATGATAGTGCTTCCTGATTTTTTGTCTTTTAATATAATATCGAGCTCTTTTCTCCACTTTTTTTTCATTTTTACCTCGAATTTATTTTATGAGGGGCCTGTATGAAAGGCTCTCTTTTAATTCATAAAAATCACTTCCCTGAGGAACATTCCTTAATTTTGTGAGCAGTGTTTTATCATCTATTAGCTCATCAAAGGGAATTGCCTTAATATTAAAGTTTTCATCCACAGAAACCATGTGCCCGAATTTATTTGCCTGCATAAGTTTGAATGCTCCGTATCCTAACATTGAACCTAACACAACATCAAAGCTTACGGGGCTTCCGCTTCGTGTTTCATACCCCACCTGTTTGTAAACTATTTTCTTTTTTCTACCCATCTTCTTATGATAAGCTTTTTCAGTGGCTCTTGCTATAATTCTCCCGATTTCAGCTTTTCCATAGATTATATTGCCATGTTTATCTGTCTCTTTTGGTCTTAATTTTTCAGGCAAAATTTCTGCAAGCCCTTCGGCGATACAGAAAACACCATAATTTTTAAAATCTCTCTCTCTTTGAATTATTATTTCCGAAAGCTCATCAACTATTCCGTCAATATCAAGTTCTTTTCCCTTTTCAATATCCTCAAGAGAGATCATCTTAACTGCTTCGCCAGCAATACCCGCTGCATAGGTTAACCAACCCGCTTTTCTTCCCATAAGCTCAACAACAAAATATGAATCAGTAGCTTCTGCATCTGCTCTCAGGTTTAGCAGGATTTTTGACATCTCCTCAACAGCTGTCCAGTACCCGAAAGTCCACGGTATTCCATAATAATCATTGTCAATTGTTTTAGGAATATGAATAACCTTTCCTCCCAAATGTCTTAAATAGTTGGCTGTTTTTAAAGTATCATCTCCTCCGATTGTTATTAAAGCATCAGCTCTTAAATATTTCAGAGCTTCTATGATATTCATGAGTCTTTTATTCTTTTCCGGATCTTTTAAATCATCTAAATTCTTTATATCCTTTCCCGGGTTTGCTCTCGAAGTTTTAAGCAGAACTCCTTTTTTATTTCTCATCCCTGATACAGAATAGTCAAGATATTTGTAATGAACCCCTTCGATGAGAGAATAGGGATTGTTAAGATCAAAATCCTCCAAAAATTCAAATCCTCTGATAATTCCAATCGGTTTGATTCTCTCATTGAGAAGACTTAAAGTGAGAGAGGAAATCACAGCATTTGCACTGGGGGCTGGTCCTCCTGAAAAAAGGATTGCAATGCTTGAAAAATTCTTTTTCTTACTCATTTTATTACCTCTTTATTAAATTTTGTTTTGGAATTTCATATTATCTTTTTTTTTAATAAAATTGTAAAGTCTTTTATCGGTTTTATTTTTTCTGTATGAAAAAAGGGAGTTATCCTCAAATGTGCATAAATTTATATCATCTATGTTTTCAGATTTGAAACCCTCTGCTAATAAGCGATGGTGAATTGCTTTCCTTACATCAAGAAAAATCTTCTTATCTTTTATTTTAAAAATATTATCTTTAAATCCTGCCTCTTTAAAAAACAATAAAACATCTTCCTTGATTTCATAACAATTTCCACAAATTCCGGCACCTACAATTATTTTTGTATATTTTTTCACCATAGTTTCAGGAGCATATTCAAGAGCCTTTTTTTTAAAGCTTTTTATGATATTTTTATAAGTTCCTCGCCAACCTGAGTGAACAGCTCCTATAAAATCAGCCTCTTTATTGTAAAAAATCAAAGGATAACAATCGGCGGTTTTTATTATAAGGTAAATATTCTCTTTGTCGGTTATCAAGCCGTCTCCCTCTCTGCCTGAAAAAGGTTCTTCAACATTTAAAACAATATCAGAATGAATCTGCTTTAAGATTGCATGTTGTTTTCCCTTAAAAAAATCCGAAAAATCAAAATATTTATTTGAAAAACCTATTTCATAATTTTCATCTTTAAAATAATAAGCAAATTTTTTATCCATTTTCCCTTTCCTTTAACATTATTGCATATTTTATTGCTTGTACCATTGATTTTTCACTTGCAATTCCTTTTCCTGCAATATCAAAGGCTGTTCCATGATCCGGTGAGGTTCTAATTATTGGTAAATTAAGGGTTATGTTCACTCCGCTTTCAAAACTTGTAAGTTTAAAAGGAATAAGACCTAAATCATGGGTATAAGAGATTATCATCTTATCTCTTTCCCCTTTTAATTTTAAAAAAAGAGTGTCATTTGGGGTGGGATATTCAATTTGTATCCCCTCATTTTTTAATTCATCTATTACAGGAATAATAATCTTTTTCTCTTCATCTCCTAAAAATCCATTTTCACCTGCATGGGGATTTATTG
>JALXDT010000132.1 GCA_027070475.1 Candidatus Aminicenantota bacterium
CATATTCAACCTCCTAAATTGATTTTTTATTTTATTTGTTTTTTGATTTATTGTCAAAGAATCTAAAGTTTTATTCAGGTTATTTTAAAAAAAAGAATAATACTTTGACAATTATAATAAAAAAAGTTATAATTAAATATCTTATAAAGGAGGTTTTTTAATGAAAAGCATAGTAATTCTCGGTGGAGGCCTTGGAGGCACCATGATGGCTAACAAATTATCCAAAGTCTTGTTGGAAGATGAGTGGGAGATAACAATTATTGATAAAAATCCTCAACACTACTATCAACCTGGTTTCTTGTTTATCCCTTTTGGAATCTATGGGGTAAAAGATGTTATTAAGCCAAAAAAGAATTTTTACCCTTTAGGTGTCAAAGTAATGATTTCTGAAATTGAAAGGGTAGAAGTAGAAAGGAATAGAGTCCTGTTAAGGGAAGGAACAGTTGTTAATTATGATTTTTTAATTATTGCAACTGGGGTTAATATAGTTCCTGAAGAAACAGAGGGGTTGAAAGGGGAGCTTTGGTATAAGAATATTTTTGATTTTTATACAATTGAAGGTGCGAAAAATTTATACAATTTTTTCAGATATTGGAATGGTGGAAAATTAGTATTAAATATCGCTGAGATGCCCATAAAATGTCCGGTAGCCCCACTAGAATTCGTTTTTCTGGCTGATTATTTCTTTACGGAGAGGGGAGTACGATCAAAGGTTGATATCACGTATGTGACTCCCTTACCGGGTGCCTTTACAAAACCTGTTTCCTCGAAAGTTTTAGGTGATATATTAAAGAGTAAAAATATTAATCTTATCCCTGATTATAATATTTCAAGGGTTGATAATAGGGAAAAATATATTGAGTCATATGATGAAAAGAGAATTGATTTTGATGTCCTTGTGACTATTCCAACTAATATGGGTGACGAGTATATTGCACGAAGTGGAATGGGGGATGAATTTAACCTGGTTCCTACTGATAAATATAGCTTGCAGAGTAAAATTGCTGATAATATCTTTGTGATTGGTGATGCTTCAAATTTACCTACCTCTAAAGCGGGCTCAGTAGCTCATTTTGAATCTGATATTCTTTTTGAGAATTTTCTGGCGGCAATAGACAAACGACCGATGAATTCAAAATTTGATGGACATGCAAACTGTTTCATTGAATCCGGTTTTGATAAAGGGATTTTGATAGATTTTAATTATACTACCGAACCATTACCCGGTAAATATCCATTACCGGGAATAGGACCATTTTCTCTTCTTGAAGAAACGAAAATGAACCATGTTGGTAAAGTTATGTTCAGATGGATGTATTGGAATTTTCTTTTAAAAGGCGTTGAATTACCCATTGAATCTCATATGAGTATGGCTGGTAAAAAGAGGGTATCATGAATCAAGTTTTAGAAAAAAGACTAGATTTAATAGAGTCAAAGTTGGATATCGTTGTTAGAGAAATAGAAGAACAAAAAAGGAGAAGGGAAGAGGTTGAAGAATTAAAGGATGATTTAAATAGAGTTCTAAAGACTATTACAGATACTCTTGTAAGTGAACTTGATGATGTTTCTGATAATATAAGAACCGGCACATTTTTATATATTATGAAAAAAGCTCTTAGGAATATAAATAGTCTTTCTAAAATATTTGATCAGATAGAAAGTTTGGAAGATTTTGTCAGGGATTTTTCTCCATTAACAAAAACTCTATAGATTGATTTGATGAATAAGCTTGAGGAGTTTGAAAACAAAGGATATTTTAGATTCTTAAAAAATATGATTATGATAAC
>JALXDT010000133.1 GCA_027070475.1 Candidatus Aminicenantota bacterium
GTTCATTAATTAAAGAGATAAATAATTTGATAGATTATAAGGCATTTACGATTGGTGAGTATCTTACATATCTAAGGAATTATCAGGGACTTTTGATTACAAATTTTTATTTTGACCCTGACTTTAAAATTAGGATAGATGTTAAGTCTCAGGATTATAATATTCTTGTAAATTTTAAGAAATATCTTGAAAATAAGTTTTACTGTAATATTAGAGAGGATAGAAAGCAACAGAACTTTTATTTTCAAACTATTATTGTGAAGGTAAAAAATGAAAACTAAAAGTATGATTTTTTTGATTCTGATAATTTTTGTGATTGTAATTTTTTATTTTAATTATTATATTCCTGTAAAAGAGGAGATTTTAAATCTTCAAAATTCCATTGAAAAGGATAGAGCTGAACTTAAAAAGCTTGAAAATAAAATAAAAGAAAGAAAATCTGAGGTTAAAAAGTGGGAAAACAGCCTTAAGGATATTGAGTACATAAAAAATAATTATGTTTTAAATGATAGGGTTCTTTTAAGATTCAGGATAGAAAAGCTTATAAATTCTGCAGGAATTATTCCTGATTCTGAAAAAATTGGTTTTAGAAAGATAAAAAATAGTGATTTTGGAATTTTAAGCTTTGAATTTAATACAAAGGCTGATCCCAAACTTTTTGAACTTTTTAAAAAAATTCGTCAGGAAAGGCTTTTGATTGGAATTGAATATTTGAGAGTTGATACATTTCCCAACTCATCAGCTACAATAAGATTGAGAGGTCTGGTTTATGAAGAGGATTAACATTTTATTGCTTTTGTTTATATCATCGGGTTTACTTGTTTCAGGACAAAGAGACTCCTTTGTAAAGCTCGAAAAACTGAAAAGTATAGTTGTAAAAGAGGAAGTGAAAAAGAATAATCTTAATAAGAAAATTGTTAAAAAAAATGTAATTCCTTCAAAAAGAATAGCCCCGTTCGGTTTTCCTGTAAACCAAACTTCTTCAAATAAAATTGAAGATAATGTTGAGAAAAAAGCTGAGAATCAGATAGATATTCTGGGAATTATTCTCAGCAGATCTTATAAAGCTGTTTTAATCAATTTAAATGGAGATTATATTTTTTTAAAAGAGGGAGAAAGGGATGAATATTCGGATTTAAAAATATTAAAAGTTACCCCTGAAAAGGTAACAATCATTTTAAATAAGAAGAAAAAGGAATTAGAGGTAGAAAATGAGTAAGTATCGTTTTATTATTATAATATTGGGTTTAATGCTTTTTAGCTCCTTTTGTGCTACCTATCTTCAGGAATATAAGACCGCGGAATCCTATTATTTGGCCGGGGAAGTTGAAAAAGCCTATGACCTTTATAAAGCTGCCCTTAAAAAGGACCCATTAAATAAAAGATATAGAACAGGCTATTTTAAGGCAAAAACAGCCTTGATCCTGAGCTACACAAAAGCTGTTAACTATTATCTTAAAAACAAAGAGAAAGAAAAGGCAATTATCTATCTTGAAAAGCTTATGAAATTGGTACCTGATAACCTTAAATATAGAGATCTTCTTGCTGAATTAAAGAGCAAGAAAAAGATTCCTGAAAGAAAAAAGATTAAAAAGATTGATAAAAAGAACCTGAAACCAACTCCTGTGAATATAAAATTTAAAAATGCGCCACTTACTGAAATCCTGAAAGCTGTTTCAAAGATCGGGAATTTTAACCTTGTGTTTGACTCGAATTTCAAAGATAGGGAGTATTCAATAGAGTTAAAGAACAAGAGCTGGGAGGATGCACTTGATATTATCTGCAC
>JALXDT010000134.1:0-2202 GCA_027070475.1 Candidatus Aminicenantota bacterium
ATATTTACTCTAAAATTCATATTAAAAACATGAAGAAAAGTTGGGTAAGATTATTAATAGCTCAAGCAATTTTAGTTTTTTAAATCCCCAAAACTGTTTGATGGAAAAACTTACTCTTGCATTTTTATTAATACTTTTTTTTCTTATCATTAACATTAGAATTTTGCATATTAACTTTTTAATGATATAAAATAATACAAATAAATATTTTGGAGATGAAGGATGGAAGATATAGTTTATAAACCTATCGGAATTATTCATTCTCCCTTTAAAGAACCAAAGAATACTCCCATACAGCCTGCAGGAGCTGAGGGGATAGAGGGAAGGATTGAGGTTTTCCCTGAGTATTCGGAATGTTTAAAAGATATTGAAGGCTTTTCTCATATTATAATTATTTACCATTTCCACCTTGTAAAGAATTGGAAGCCTCTGGTCAAACCTTATATGGACGAAGAGTATCACGGAGTTTTTGCAACAAGGGCTCCTGCAAGACCTAACTCCATAGGCCTTTCTGTTGTTAATCTTGTTGATGTAAAGAATAATATTTTAATTGTTAAAGACATAGATATTGTTGATAAAACTCCTATTCTTGACATAAAACCTTATACTCCTGAGTTTGATATAAGAGAGGTAAAGAAAATTGGATGGCTTGATAAAAATATTCATAAACTTCCAAATTCAAAGGATGATGGAAGGTTTTTATAATAATTAGATTATTAACGAATATTATTTTAATGATTTTTTAGGTGAAAAATTAAGGGATTATTGAATTGATTTTTTTTAATTAATTTGTTAATATTTTATCTAATTAAAAATTAAGGAGGTCTTATGCCAGAAAAAAAGTTTGGAAACTTTACCGTTGAGGTTGATGAAAATGGTTATTTAGTAAATATGGATGATTGGAGTGAGGAGCTTGCAAAAGAGATAGCAAAAGAGATCGGGATTGAACTTACCGAGGATCATATGAAGGTTATAAAGTATATCAGAGAAAAAACAAAAGCTGGAGAGTCTCTCTCAATAAGGAAAATCGGAAAATCTGGGATTGTCTCTATTAAAGAGTTTTATCAGTTATTTCCGGATGGTCCGCTTAAAAAGGCAAGTTTGATCGCAGGTGTTTCAAAACCTGCCGGCTGTGTATAGGGGGGAGAGATGGAGGAAAAAATAAAAAAGGTTTCAATTATCTGTTCAAAGGCTAATCTTGACAGTGTGTATGCTGCTCTCATACTTGCAAATGGAGCGAGGATGGAGGGAATTGAAGCTGAGCTATTTTTCACATTTTTTGGCCTTGATGTTATCACAAAAAAGAAGATGGACAAACTTCACATAGCAACAGTGGGAAATCTTGGACTATCAATGCCTGGCGGACTTCCATTTCCCACTATTATTGGTATTATTCCGGGGATTGAAGCTATGGTATCAAAGATGATGAAAAGAGAGATGGAAAAACTGGATATTCCGCCTGTAAGTGAATTTCTTGAAATGATATCCGCCTCTGGAGGAAAGATTTTTGCCTGTAAGCTTGCCATGGAAATGTTTAAACTGAAAAAAGAGGACCTTTATGATGAGCTTGACGGGGTTTTAACCGTGGGAGAATTTTACGAAAGAGCAGCTGGGTCTCAGATAATCTTTATTTAGTTTTTAAATTAATCTTTTTTTCTTAACTTTTTGTCTACCATACTATATAAAATGTCAAGATATTTTATATAATAAAGTGATTTTTAATTGGAAAGATTAATTATCCTCCTCATCTATTACAGTAATACAAACCCTTACCTTTTTGCTGATAAGTTTTTCAAGCATGGTTCCGAACTCATTCTTGAAATCTCTGAAGCCTAAATGTTCATAAGGTTTTCCTTCAATTTCAACAATTTCTCTGTAAATCTCACCATCAAGGCAATTCTTTTTATCTTCTGTCATTTTATCCTCCTAATTAAAATTATCCAGTATTTTAATATATTCTCCTAAAAAATTCTCCCATTTGAATTTTAAGGAGTGCTCTTTTCCTCTCTTTTCAAAATCTCTTCTAATCTCAGGATTATTATAAAGAAGGTAGAGTTTGTCCGAAAGCTCTTCACTTGAATGGGGCTCAAAAAACAGTGCATTGTTTCCTAAAATCTCCGGAAGACTCCCTCCCGTACTGCTAATAACAGCTTTTCCCCTTGCCATGACTTCAAGGGGAGGAAGGCCAAAGCCTTCATAGAG
>JALXDT010000134.1:2212-6310 GCA_027070475.1 Candidatus Aminicenantota bacterium
AATCTGTCCTCTATATCAAGGTTTTTTGAAAGCTCTTTGATTTTATTCATATCCCTTATTCCGACAAGATAGAGTTTTATCCCATTTACTCTTTTTGAAAAAATTGAAAATGCTCTTAAAAGGGTTGAGAGATTCTTATGCGGTGTTGTATTTCCTATATAGAGAATGTAGGGTTCTGTTTGCATATCCTTTTTCTCTCTTTTAAAGAATATTTCATCTATTCCATTGTAAATGACAATGATTTTTTCCTCTTTAAAGTTAAAATAATTTATAAGATCGGATTTTGTTTTGTTTGATACTGTAAAAATTATTTCAGCTCTCTTTTTCAGACTCTTTATGAATATTTTCGCAATTTCCACCTTGTACTTCGGAAAAAGATGGGAAAATTTGAAGTGGATTATATCGTGAACAGTTACGAAAAGTCTGTTTTTAATAAAATAAGGAAAAACATAGTGAGGAGAAAAGTATATGAAATCCCTCTCCTTTTTTATCTTTCGGGGAATTTCAAAATGCTCTCCCACTGCATAATTTTTTGATTTAACAAATATGGTGTTTTCTGGTTTTAAAAGATCCCAGTTAGTATCTTTCAGAGCCACGGCTCTGTATTCAAATCTTCCGGAACTTATCAATCCCCCGAAAATGTTTTTTATGTAAGTTCCTATACCATAATCATCTATCTTTCTGATATCAAACAAAAGCTTAACACTCATAATCTTTTACTACCTTTAATGTGTTTTTTATTATATCTTTGTTTTTTGAAAATAAAAGTTTTAAACTTAATCTCAATTTTAGATAGAGTTTTAAAAGCGGAAAAGAGCCCTTTTTATGCTTACAATAATAATATAGTTGACTTTTTTTGTTTAAAGGATAGACAAAGGATAGATATTTTTTTGTGGTTTTTCCCTTAAAGTGAATAATCTCAGGTTCGGCAAAAAAGTAAGCTCTATGCCCCTTCTCTTTTAATCTTTTAAAAAAATCGCAATCTTCAAGATAGATGAAAAAATTCTCATCAAAACCGCCGATTTTTTCATAAAGACTTTTTTTTATAAGAAAACAGACTCCGCTGAGCCAATCAACCTCTCTGCTTATTCTCTTTCCTCTTATTTTATAAATCAATTTATAATATCGCTCATAGAAAAATTTTAAGATAAATTCATTGAATAGGCTTATCTCCTTTCCGAAGGAGAGCTGAAAACTTTTATCCGGGTATAAGACAAGAGGCCCGACAGCTGAGAATTCTGGATTTTTTTCAAGAAAATCAATCAATTTTTCTATGCTGTTTTCTTGAACCAATGTATCATTGTTTAAAATCAGAATATATTCCCCCTTTGCCTCTTTTACTCCACGGTTATTTGCTGCTCCGAAACCTATGTTCTTTTCAAGTCTTATTATTTTAATTCTCTCATCATTTTTAACTTTTTTCAAAGAATCATCGGAGGAATTATTATCAACAATTATGACCTCAAAGCCTTTTTCGGAAAAGTTTTTCAGAATTGAATTAACTGTTTTGAAAAGATAACCCCCTGAATTAAAGTTTACTATTATTATTGAAATTTTAGGATTCAACTTTTCTCCCATTGATTAAATATATATTATTTTCATCCTCGCTTCAATAGTATACAAAAAGAGGAAAAAGTTAAGCTCACAGAAAAGATTGAAAAAAGAGGCTTTCTGTAATATATTTTTAGATGTTAGTTAAAGCTGATCTTCATATTCATACTGTTCTTTCTCCCTGTGGGAGCCTTGAGATGTCACCTTTAAATATAATAAAGAGGGCAAAGGAACTGAAGCTTGATGTAATAGCCATAACTGATCATAACTCAATTTTCAACTCCTTTCCTTCAAAAAGATTGGGGGAGAGGGAAGGAATAAAGGTGCTTTTAGGGATGGAAGCTCAAACTTTGGAGGAAGTGCATATACTTACACTATTTGATAATGAAAAGAGTATTGAAAAATTTTATTCTGAAGTTTACTCCTTTCTTCCTGAGCTTGAAAATGATCCGGAATACTTTGGTGACCAACTTATTGTTGATGAGGATGAGAATATTTTAAGAGAGGAGAAAAAACTTCTTGCAAATTCTCTTGAATTATCAATAGAAGAGCTTACTGAACTTGTCAAAAAATACGGGGGCTATGTTATTCCTTCGCATATTGAAAGGGATAGATTCGGACTCTTGACCAATCTCTATAAGATTCCCGATTCTTTAAAAGATTGTGTTTTTGAAATCTCTTACAATGCTTCACTCCATGAACTCTTTAACTTTTACCCTTTTTTAAAAAATTTTCCCTTTATTTCAAATTCGGATGCCCACTATTTAAGTGATATGGGAAGGGCATATACACAGTTTGAAGTTAGTGAAATTAGTTTAAATGAAATTTATTCAGCTGCAAAAGAGGGAAGATATAAGGTTTTCAGACGATGATGGAAGAGCTTTCATATCATATACTTGACCTTGTTCAAAACTCAATAAGGGCGAAGGCTACTGAGGTTGAGGTTGAGATAGAGGATTCCGAAAAAAAGGATGAACTCATTATAAAGGTGAAGGATAATGGTATTGGTATGGATAAAGAGACTCTGAGAAGGGTTACGGATCCATTTTATACAACAAAAAAAGAAAAAAAGGTGGGTTTGGGTGTCTCCCTTTTGAAAGAAACAGCTCTTTTGTGTGATGGAAAATTTTCAATAAAAAGCCAGCCCAAAAAGGGAACAACTGTTCTGGCAAAGTTTAAAAGATCTCATATAGATTTGCCTACGATAGGGAATTTGGAGGATACAATCCTATCAATTATAAGCTCTTCTCAGACTTTTGATATTGTCTTCAAAATAAAAACAGATAAAGGAGAGTTCATTTTAGATTCAAAAGATATTAAAAAAGAGTTAGGGGATGAAATACCTCTCTGCTCTCCTGAAGTAATCTCATTTTTAAGGGAATATATAAACTCGGGAATAAAAAGGATTTTTTAATTATTTAAAATAAAAGCAATAAAAATTTCACATAAAGATAGGTAAAGGGAATAAGAATAAGAGTCCTTTCAAAAAATAAAATAAGAAGGTGTGAAAATTTTATGGGCACATCTCCGAACATATCTATTATCATTGGACCTACGGAGGAAAAGAAAATAAGCTGGGTGGTTGATAATATTGCTATGAAAAGCTTTGTTTGAATGGCTGTGTTTATACAGATTAAAGACGGAAGATACATCTCTGCTATTTCTATTATTGTGGCGATTGAAACCTCCTTCACATTTGGCATTCCCAGAATTTTGTAAATCGGAATAAAAGGAATAGCTAAAAAATCAAATACTTTTGTATGGTATGCTATTAAAAGGGAAAGGGTACCGACTGCAACAATGGTTCCTATAATGGAGGCGGCTAAAAGTATTCCGTCAAAAAATCCCTTCAAAGATACTTTTAAAATAGAGCCTGATTTTTCAGCTTTTTTTACGGCTACCTTGTAGGCTTCTTTTAAAGTGGGCATAACTTCAGGTTCAGGATCCGGTGTCGTAATATACTCATCCTTAATTCTTGAAGTCGGAGGGATTCTAACAATAATAAAAGCTGTTATAACAGTTCCTAAAAAATACCCGATAAATATGTACGGAAAATAGTTTAAAACTTTTAATGTTGAAGCGACAACTCCCACAAATCCTATGCTAACTGTGGAAAAGGCTGTTGCTATGATAAAAACCTCTCTTTTGTTGTATTTTCCGGAATGAAACAAATTATGGGTAAGATACAAAGCCACTGAATAACTTCCCACCCATGATGTTATTGCATCCAGAGCTCCTCTTCCAGGGATTTTAAAAAGAGGTCTCATTAAGGGTCTTGCCAAGACACCTATGAATTCAAGCCCTCCGAAGTTTGTGAATATATTAATGAAAATAGCTCCTATCGGGATAATTGTTGCAACGGATATAGTAAGAATATCCCAGATTGTGTGAGAAATTCTTTTTTCAAGAAAGATTGATGGCCCCATTTTGAAAATAAAAAATATTGAAAAGATTAATCCTGAAATTCTTAATAAAATAATTAAGGATGAAGATTTGAAATAATTTGAGCCTGATTTACCATCTTTTTTAAAGAAAAAGTATAGAGAT
>JALXDT010000135.1 GCA_027070475.1 Candidatus Aminicenantota bacterium
AGATTACAGATAGTAGAGAGATATCTGAGAAAATTCGATAGATTTACATAAAAACATAGATTTAGCATCAAATGTAAAGTTTAACTTAAAAACAACTCTGTTATTTAAATATCAACCATAATTCTATTAGAATAAACATACCTTCCTCTTTATTCCATTTATAACGTAATTTTTTGTGAAATAAGTGTCTTTTTCAAATTGTAACTTCAACCGCATAATATAATTGACTTTTATTTGAAAAAAAGTTAAAATAAACACTATTTTTTGGAGGAGAAAACAGGATGGTAGCTATTAGATTAACAAGAATGGGTAGAAAAAATAGCCCTTTTTACAGAATTGTAGTGGTTGACAAAAGAAAACCAAGAGAAACAAAGGTTATTGATTATATAGGGTTTTATAATCCACTCAAAGAACCAAGTGAATTTAAAGTGGATACTGAGAAGGCTAAATACTGGTTATCAAAGGGAGCTCAACCTACAGCTTCCGTTAAAGCTATTTTTAAGAAAATACCAGAATTCAAGAACAATTAAACTTATAGGAGGTTACCGTGAAGGACTTAGTAGAAATGATTGCAAAATCTTTAGTTGATCACCCTGAAAAGGTTAATGTAACTCAGCTTGATGGTGAGCAAACAACCATTCTTGAATTAAGAGTGGACCCTCAAGACCTTGGCAAGGTTATCGGAAGACAGGGAAGAACTGCCAGGGCCATTAGAACCATCTTAGGCGCAGCCGGGATGAAACAGAGAAGAAGATATTCCCTGGAGATAATTGAAAAGAGCAAATAAGACTTTTTTTGATATCAATTGGTAAGATAGGAAAACCAATTGGGGTAAAAGGGGAAGTCAACGTACTTCCCCTTACTTCTAATATTTTAAGATATAAAAAGGTAAGGGAGGTATACCTTCCTGAAAAAAGGGAGGTAGAGTATTTTAAATTCTTATCAAAAAAAATAATCTTAAAGATTAAAGGTATAAATACTTATGAAGAAGCATACCTATATTTAAAAGGTAGGGAAATAAAGATACCGGAAAGTGAAAAATTAGAATTATCAGAAGATGAATATTTTTACAGTGATCTTATAGATTGTCTTTTAATAGATGTAAAAGGAAATAGTGTGGGAAAAGTTAAGGCAATCATGGAAGCCGGGAATGAAATCCTTATTGCAGATAATAATGGAGTTGAAATTTTAATTCCTTTTGTTAAGGAATTTTGTAAGGATGTTGATATTAAAGGGAAAACAATCACAGTTGATATTCCGCAAGAGCTTTTAACTTTAAATGCTCCTATTGACAAAAGCTGATAAAAATCGTAATAATTAAATATATCCAATCTAATTAATTAAGGAGGATAAAATGGAAAATTTTAAGAAAGAGATGATTAAAGAAATGCAGGAAGTAGTGGATAATTTTTCCTCGGAATTAAAAAAAATAAGGACAGGAAGAGCTTCATTATCAATACTTGATGGTGTGAAGGCTGAATATTATGGAAATATGATGCCTCTCAATCAGGTGGCTACCTTAAACATAGCCGGACCTGATATGATAATTATAAAACCCTGGGAAAAAAACATGTTAGGAGTGATCGAAAAAGCCATAATAGCAGCCAACATAGGTATTACACCCATAAATGATGGAACTCAGATAAGATTGAAAATTCCTCCTCTTGATGAGGAGAGAAGAAGGGAGCTTGTCAAAAAAGTTAAGAAATATCTTGAGGAGAGAAAAGCAAGTATAAGAAATATAAGAAGAGAGTATAGGGATGTTGTTAAAAAAATGAAAGATGATAAAGAGATAACAGAGGATGATGAGAGAAGATATTATGATGAAATACAAAAAGAAACAGATAAGTTTATAAAAGAACTTGAGATAGTAGCAGAGAAAAAAGAAGAAGAGATTATGGAAATTTAATAATAAATGTGAAAAAAAATCTTTTTTTTAACTTTTTTATTTTCTTGGGGGGAATAATATTTATAATTTTTATTATTCTTCCTATTCTTAAGATTTTCACAAATTTAGACCTTCTCCATATCTTCTCTTTATTCAAAGACAGAGAACTAACTTCTTCAATCCTAATGACATTGTATGCTTCTCTGCTTTCTACACTTTTCGGGATTATAGGAGGAATTCCATTAGCTTATATCCTTGCCAATTATAATTTTCCTTTGAAAAAACTTATTGAAGCATTCATAGATATTCCGGTGGTAATTCCCCACACGGCAGCGGGAATAGCTCTTCTTACGGTGTTTGGTAGAAATGCTTTTTTCGGAAAAATATTCTCGGCGGCAGGGATAAAATTTGTCAATGAATTTCCCGGAATTGTTCTGGCAATGCTTTATGTTAGTGTACCTTTCCTTATTAATCATGCTAAAGAGGGGTTTAAAAAGATTGATAAGGAACTTGAAGCTGTATCAAGAACTCTTGGAGCATCCAAATTTACCACTTTCGCAAAAATATCTTTACCCCTTATTAAAGGTGATATTATTTCAGGTTCAATTATGATGTGGGCAAGAGGTATTTCGGAGTTTGGCGCTGTTATTATATTAGCATATAATCCGAAAGTTATTTCAACTCTGATTTACGATAGATTCGAATCTTTCGGACTTAGATCTTCCGCTCCTTCTGTCGCATTTCTTTTGCTTCTAATAATTTCAATTTTTCTCATTCTGAGAATGATAACCGGTAGGAGAAGATAGTGTTTAGGGCAGAGGGGATCAGTAAAAAAATCGGAGATTTTCAGCTTAAAGGCATATCATTTTCCTTGGCGGACAGAGAGATTCTGAGTATTATAGGACCTTCGGGTGCGGGAAAATCCAGTATTGTAAAAATAATCACAGGTATTATCAGAGCCGAAGGAAAATTGGTTCTGGACGGAGAGGATATCTCAAAATTTCCGCCAGAAAAGAGAAACATAGGATATATTCCTCAAAATATAGGACTTTTCCCCCATTTAGATGTTAGAGAGAATATTGAATATCCATTGAAAAGAAGAAAATTTCCCCGCAAAGAGAGGGAAAAATTAATAAAAGAATTTTCAAATGAATTCGGGATAAGTAGACTTCTTCATAGGAGTCCATTGACTTTATCTGGAGGAGAAAAGCAAAAGGTGGCTCTTGTCAGAGCTTTGATTTATGGTCCTAAGCTTCTCTTGATGGATGAACCCCTTAGCTCTGTTGATTCCCAGAAAAAGGAATTTTACCTTAATCTTATAAAGGAAATAAAAAAAAGATTTGAAGTTTCTATTATATATGTGACACACAATTTTGATGAGGCGATAACTATTTCCGATAAAATTGTGGTTTTAAAGGGAGGAAAAATTATAAGAAGAGGAATTCCACAGGAACTCATAGAGAATCCCGAGGACCTCTGGATAGCATCTTTTGTTAAGGAAAAAAATATTTTTAAAGGCAGTTTCAAGGATGGTATCTTTTGCGCTGAAAATTCAGAGCTCTGTTTTCACACACCTTTTAAAAAGAACGGGGAGGGATTTTTAAGCTTAAGGGCTGATGAGATCATAATTTCAAAGGATAGGTTTGATTCTTCGGCATTAAATGTTTTTAAGGGCAAGGTAAAAGAGATAGTGGATCTTAACTATAATTGTCAAATAAATGCTGAGGTTAAGGGGCTTATTTTCAAAGTAATTATCACAAAAAAAAGTTTGGCAAGACTTAAACTTAACCTTGAGGAGGAAATATTTCTTCATTTTAAGGCAAATTCGCTCAAAGAACTAAAAGATAATTTTTAACGGTTTAAGAGCTCTTTTATTTTTGATAAATACTCTTTAGCTGCTCTTTCCCATTTAAAATAGTTTTCCCTTTCTTTAAATTTTTTTAAAATATTCTCCCTATTCTTTTCTTTTTCTTTGAAAAAGTTAAGTATGGAGCTTTCAATTATTTTAATATCAGGTTTGTCTATAAAAATGGAAATATCCTCATACAATTCTTTTAAAGAAGAACTGTTTAGAAGAAGGGAAGGGGTTTCACATTTTAAGGCTTCAAGTGGAGGAAACCCAAAACCTTCATACTCAGAAAGATAAACAAAAAGGTCAAGAGCCGAATAAAAGGAGTTAATATCCGTATCATCAATTCTCTCTTTCCAGTATATTCCGGGATTATTTAATAAAGGTATTACCGTATTGTCATAAATTTTCCCGATAAGTAAAAGAGCAAAATCATTATCAGCTCTTCTTATGTTTTTAAAAGCTTCTGCTAATTCCTTTACATGTCTTCTCTTGAATATGCTCCCTAAAAAACCGATAAGTTTTCTCTCCTTTATTCCCATTTTTTCTTTAAAATCATTAATTCTATCATTCTCAACTCTTTTAAATCTTTCGTTTATTGCAGAATGTATGGGTGCAATCTTTTCTTCTGATATACCGTAATATTTCACTATCTCATTCTTTGTAAATTTTGATACTGTAAAAATAAGGGAGGCTTTACTAAAGCTTATTCTGCTTTTTATTTCTTTAAGCAATCTCTCCTTAAAAGAGTAATCATCTTTCAGAACCTTCCATGAAATATCATGTACAGTTAATACGGATTTTCCTCTGTGAAAAAAGGGAAGGGAATAGTTTGTTCCGAAAAAAAGGTCAAATTTTCCCTTTACTAACTCTCTTATTAACTTTGTATTTTGCCAGTTTGTATAGCCCTTTTCTGAGGGTAAAACTATTTTTTTTACTCCTTTCAATTGACCTGAAAGTTCTGACTCCTCTTTAAGAAAAAGGGTGTATTCTATATCTTTATCCAACTCAACCATTGAAGTTAAAAGATCAAAAGTATATCTTCCGACTCCTGTGTAGTTTTTGTTTATCTCATATCCGTCTACAGCTATTCTTATCATTTTATCTCTTTATAGAAATTTAGGGTTTTCTCAGCAGCTTTTTCCCAAGAGAGTTTTGTTGAAAGTTTTTCAGCATCCTCTTCTTTGTCGAAACTTTCTATAGAAAGGAAATTATTGATTTTCTCAGCCATATCTTTTGAATTTAGAGGATTAAAGTAGAGTGGATAGTCTCCGAAAACTTCCCTGAAGACAGGAAGATCGGAAGCAAGAACAGGCTTTTTTAGGTAGATAGCTTCTAAAATCGGGAGCCCGAACCCTTCATATAAAGAGGGGAAAATAAGAGCCTGTGTGTTTTCGTAGAGGAATTTTAGTTCCTGCCTTGATATATAGTCTGTTATGATTATATTTTCTCCTATGTTTAACTTTGGAATCTGCCCGAAGATTTCCTTGTAGGCCCATCCTTTTTTACCGACAACAATAAGCTTTACTTCAGGATTTTTTTCTTTGATAATTGAAATCGCTTTTAAAAGCCTTGAGAGATTTTTCCTTGGTTCTATTGTTCCTACGAATAAAAAATATTTTTCAGGGATTTTAAAGGAGGGTTTTTTTGATTTAATTTCATTTATGTCCGAACCTTCATATATTACCCTTATCTTTTTCTCTAAATTTTGATTTTGTGTGATTTCAAGAATTTTTGATTTTGTAAACTCTGAAACAGCTATTATTCCATCTGCTTTTTCCACCTCTTTTTCAAAGGATTCTTTAAAATATTTCACAGCCTCCTCCATAACAAGGAGTGGTTTTTCAATAAAGCACAAATCATGCACTGTGATGATTTTTTTCTTTCCTCCGGGAAGAGTTTTGGGAACAGGGGAGTGAACAATATCTATCTTCCTTAAAAAAAATAATCCCAATGGGGGGAATTTGATTTTATACCAAAGAAAATTTAAAAGTGATACGGGAACTCTAAAATCTTTTATCTTTATATTTTTAAATTCGGGCAAACTATTTTTGTCTATTCTGTCCTTAAAAGAGGAGGAAAAAAGAAGATACCTGTTTTCCCGATCAATCTTCGAAAGCGCAGTTAAAAGGCCTCTGAGATACACCCCCACACCGCTTTCCTCTTTCAAAAAGGGTCTTATATCAAATCCTATGTTCATAAAAGATTATATCTTAGAATTTTTAATAAATGAAGGAAATCTTTTTGTGTTTAATATTAAAATTCTTTTTTAATATAAGGGGCCTCTTCTTACCAAATAATAGTCTGAGATCTTCATTACTTATTAATTCCTGTAATTTCTCAGCTAAAACATTAGGAGACATTTTAGGGATAAGAAAACCTGTCTTATTGTCAACAACTAGCTCTGAAGTACCTCCACCATTTGTTACTATAACAGGCTTTGAGAGTGCCATGAATTCCATAACTACGTTAGGTATTCCCTCCGTAAAAGTTGACAATACACCTATATCACAAATATTCATAATAGACTCAACATTTTCCTGTCTACCTAAAAATAACACCCTTG
>JALXDT010000136.1 GCA_027070475.1 Candidatus Aminicenantota bacterium
GGATATACCATACTGCTTTGATAATGCCGAAAGTAAATTCTGTTCATCTATATAACCACTTTTTAAAAGTATTGTTCCCAACTTCTTTCCTGTCTTTTCCTGCTCCTTCAAAGCAATTTGAAGCTGGGTTGGAGTTATTACTCCTTTATCCAATAATAGCATACCCAATTTCATTCTACTCTCTGAAATATATTCCCTCGATTTATGCTTTTTAATGGTCTCTGTAACTAACCATTCTATATAACACTCTCTGGAACAGAACCATTTATCTCCCTTTTCTATGCCTTTTAATTTAGGGAAAATCAATGTTTTTAAAAAATTAGGTTTTCTCTTTTTACATTTACTGTTGGCACAAACCTTCATATTAAATAAATAATATAAAAAAGAAATATTGTCAAACTTTGACACCATTTTATCTTTTAGGTATAATTTTTTTGTCAAAGGAGGAAAAAATGAAGCTAACAATGGTTATACCAACATATTGGGGTAGAGAAAAGAAAATCGGATGGAAACCCGGGGATGCTATTTATGATCACCCTACACCATTGGATGAGATCGGAACTTTAGGAAGAGCCATAGAAAGTTTGAATATTTTAAATGATAGAGATTTTGAACTTGTTATAATAGCAGCTGCCACATCAGAAGATATTGAGAAGGATGTAGAAAAGAAAGTTAGAGAGATTATCTCAAAAGCCAACAGTCCAGTGAAAACCTATTTTTTTTCACATACTCAGCTCAATAAGATAAAAGAAAAAGTTCCCGATAATTTAAGTTATTTACTTCGCTTGAGAGGATACTCGAACATAAGAAATCTATGTCTGTATTTACCGCATATTCTAAATTCTGATATAGCTCTTCTGATTGATGATGATGAGGTTTTTGAAGATCCAAATTTTATTGAGAAAGCAAAGGAATTTATCGGAAAGAGTATTGATGGAGAGGAAATATTAGCTGTAGCAGGTTATTATTTGCAGGAAAATAATGATTATCTTTTAAATAAAGAATTCAAGCCCTATATGTTTTATTGGAATAAATTTGAGGCAATGAACAGAGGATTCAGAGAAATTATTGGCAAAGAACCAAGACTTAAAAAAACTCCGTTTGTTTTTGGTGGGAATATGGTAATTCACAAAAGGCTTTTTACAAAGGTTCCCTTTGATCCTGATGTTACAAGAGGAGAGGATATAGATTATCTTATGAATGCAAAAATGTTCGGGTATGAATTTTATCTTGACAACAAATTAGCAATAAAACATCTTCCCCCGCCAAAACCACACCCTACATGGAGAAGAATAAGGGAGGATATATTAAGATTTTTCTATGAAAGAGAAAAGATAAGAAAGCAGAGGGAAATCTCCGGGATGAGAAAGATTAAAGCCGAAGAATTTGATCCCTATCCCGGAATTTTTTTAAAGGAGGACCTTGAAGAAAAAGTTGCAAAGGCAAGTGAAATACTTGCAACCGAGTATCTTACAGAAGGTAAAACAGAAGATGCTAAAGAAAGTTTAAATAATATTAAAATAGCAATAGAAAGTGCATCTCCCTCAAAAAATCCTTTTGAAAATCTTTTGAAAGTTCAAAAGGACTGGGAAGAATTAATGAAAATTAGCGATTCAGAAGAGATAAAGGGAAAATTTCTTAATTTAATACTCCAGGATTAGATTTGTATCAATATCAAAAAACTGAAATATATCTTGCTCAGGTGCCGGAAGATTTAAAAGAGTATGCTGTGGAAGAACTCAAATCTCTGGGAGCTGAGGAGATAAGAGAAACATAC
>JALXDT010000137.1 GCA_027070475.1 Candidatus Aminicenantota bacterium
TCTTAAAGCTTGAGCATTTGCAGCATTTCCATCCCAAATCTCAACAGAATTTAATTCCATAATTTTTTTATTTTGTGCCATTGATTATTCACCTTTCTTTTTTGATACTTTTACTTTTATCTCCGCTATTAATTAATGGTGCGGATAGAATAACGGGAAAAATGTTTGAAACAAGGTCAGAGGTTATTTCACGCCATGGAATGGTTGCTACAAGCCATCCTCTTGCAGCTATGATAGGAATAGATATTCTCAAAAAAGGCGGAAATGCGATAGATGCTGCCATAGCTGTTAATGCTGCTTTAGGGCTCATGGAACCTACAAGTTCGGGTATAGGAGGAGATCTATTTGCTATTGTCTGGATTAATAAGGAGAAAAAGCTATACGGAATAAATGCAAGTGGAACAGCTCCCCTTTCAATATCCCTTGAATATTTTAAAAAGAGAGGAATTAAGAGAATTCCATACAGAGGGCCTCTGTCATGGACAGTTCCCGGCTGTGTTGACGGATGGTTTAAACTTCATAAAAGATTTGGAAAGCTTCCTATGAAAACAATTCTGGAACCTTCGATAAAGTATGCGGAAGAGGGATTCCCTATCCCTGAACTTATTGCTTATTACTGGCAGAGATCAGTTAGAATGTTTAAGAAATATAAGAACTTTCAAAAACTTTATGCTCCCGGAGGTAAAATTCTTAAAAAGGGAGATATTTTTAAAAACCCCGAACTTGCGAGCACATACAGACTCCTTGCAAAGTATGGAAGAGATGTTTATTACAAGGGAATTATAGCCCAAAAAATTGTCAAATACTCAAAAAGGGTCGGCGGATTTTTCCAGATGAAAGATTTTGAAAGATATAGTGCTGAGTGGGTAAAACCTTTAAGTGTAAATTATAAAGGATATGATATTTGGGAGCTTCCTCCCAATGGGCAGGGAATCGCAGTCCTTCAAATGCTCAATATGCTCAAACATTTTGATTTAAAGAAAATGGGACATAACAGCGCTCAATATCTTCATACCCTTGTTGAAATAAAGAAGATTGTTTATGAGGACAGAGCAAGATTTTATGCTGACCCTAAATTTTCAAAAATACCTATTAAAAAACTACTTTCCGATGAATATGCAATGGAAAGGTTAAAACTTTTCAATCCTGATAAAGCTTTAAGGTATATACCTTACAATGATTCTAATTTAGAGCATGGTGATACAGCTTATATGACTGTGGTGGATAAGGATTTTAATGCTGTATCATTAATTCAGAGCAATTATTCAGGTTTTGGTTCTGCAATGGTTCCTGATGGACTTGGTTTCTGTATTCAGAACAGAGGTGCTCTTTTCAGTTTAAAGGAAGGGCATCCCAATGTAATAGCCCCTGGGAAAAGACCTTTTCATACAATTATCCCTGCTTTTGTGACAAAGAACAATAAACCTGTATTTAGCTTCGGAGTTATGGGTGGAGCAATGCAACCTCAGGGACATATTCAGGTGCTTTTAAATATAATTGAATTCGGGATGAATATTCAGGAAGCTGGAGATGCTCCGAGGTTTAGACATGCAGGTTCTTCTCAACCGGAAGGTGGTATTATGAGAGACGGAGGAATTCTTTACCTTGAAAGCGGAATAAGTCCTGAAATTATAAGGGAGCTGATTTCAAAAGGCCACAAAGTGGCCTTTACTCGCGGAGGTTTCGGAGGATATCAGGGGATCTGGATAGATGTTGATAAAAAAGTTTTAATCGGAGCCTCTGAATCAAGAAAAGACGGATGTGCTATCGGATATTAAAATAAAAGGAGTTTAATATGAGTAAAAAGACAATACCGATTTTTTTAGCCTTTCTTGTAATGGGTTTCGGTGATGCAGTGGGTCCCTTTGTCGGCCTTGCAAAGAATGAGTTTAATCTCAGTAATACTCTTGCCTTTATAATTCCATTTTTAGGATTTTTAATGTTTGGACTCCTCTCTGTCCCGATGGGCATTTTTCAGGATAGAAAAGGTAAAAAGTTTACTCTGGAGTTGGGACTTATCTTTGCTTTGGTGGGATTGATAATTCCTATTTTCGGATTAAACTCTTTTCCCAAATTTCTTCTGACTGTTCTGTTGCTGGGAATAGGAGCTACAATACTTCAGGTAGCCGGAAATCCGATAATGAGAGATGTTTCAGAAGAGGGAAAGTATTCAAGAAATCTTTCTTTGGGACAATTTGTAAAAGCCATAGGTTCACTGTCAGGGCCTATAATCCCTGTTATTGCAGCAAGATACTTCAACAAAGATTGGAGGGTAATGTTTCCGATTTATAGCTTTTTTATACTTTTAACAATAATAAGTGTTGCAACCTTGAAAGTGGAGGAGAAAAAGGATGATAATCAAAAACCTGCAACATTAAAAACCTGCCTTTCACTTTTAAAAAATAGATATGTTCTACTTATGGTATTAGGGATTTTTCTTTATGTTGGAGCTGAAGTCAGTATTAGCTCGGGAATTCCTGTCCACTTAAAATCAAGATTCGGAATAGATATAGAAAAATTAGGACTTTTAGGCACAGGGCTATTTTTCACAGCTCTTGTTGTCGGTAGATTTTTAGGAGGAGTTATCTTAAACTGGATAAAGGCTGAAAAATTTTTCCTTATAACATCTATGATCTCAATTCTATCTCTTTTAGGGCTTTTCACAGGGATTAAAACAGTTGTGATAATAAGTGTTTTGTTCATAGGTTTGGGGTTTGCGAATATTTTTCCTCTTATTTTCTCCATTACAATAGAAAGATTGCCTGAAAAAACAAATGAGCTTTCCGGGCTTATGATTACAGCAATCGTAGGAGGAGCGATTCTTCCTCCTTTAATGGGCTTTGTTTCAGATCTAACTTCCACTACATTTGGTTTTATTATACCGCTTCTTGCAATCCTGTATATCCTATGGCTTTCAATTGAAAATAAAAAATTGGAGGCATAGAATATGGATTATAGTAAAGATAGAAGAATAGTTCTTACCCTTGATGCAGGAGGAACAAACTTTGTTTTTTCAGCGGTCCAGGGCAATGAAGAGATAACTGAAAGAATAAGGTTATATGCAAACTCTGATAATCTTGAAAAATCACTTAAGAATATTATTGATGGATTTAAAGAAATTATCTCCAAAATTAAGAAAAAACCATCAGCCATAAGTTTTGCATTCCCCGGTCCCTCTGATTATCCCAATGGGATCATAGTTGCACCGGGAAATCTTCCTGCCTACAGAGATGTGGCTTTAAAGCAGATGCTTGAAGAGATTTTCTCAATCCCTGTTTTTATAAACAATGATGGTAATCTTTTTGTTTACGGGGAAGCAATATCAGGTTTTTTACCCTTTATAAATAAAAAACTTGAAGAGAGCGGATCACCGAAAAGATATAATTCCCTTTTCGGAATTACTCTCGGAACAGGCTATGGTGGTGGTTTTGTATCTGATGGGAAATTGTTAATCGGGGATAATTCAGCTGCAGGAGAAATCTGGCTTATGCGAAATAAGATAGAGAAAAACATGAATGCTGAAGAGGGCGTAAGCATAAGAGCAATAAAGAGAGTTTATGCAAAGGAAGCGAATATCTCTTTGAAAGATAGTCCCGAGCCTGAAGATATTTATAAAATAGCTACCGGGGAAAAGGACGGAGATAAAAATGCAGCTATAAAAGCTTTTAAAATATTCGGGGAAATAATCGGAGATACCCTTTCAAATGCTGTCACACTATTTGATTCCCCCGTGGTAATCGGAGGAGGACTTTCGGGAGCCTATAAGATTTTTTTACCGGAGATTATAAAAGAGATGAATTCAAAATATGAAACTTATTCGGGTAAAAAAATAGAGAGACTTGAAGTTAAAGTATTTAATCTTGAAGACAAAAAGGATATGGATAAATTTTTAAAGGGAGAAAGAAAAAAAATAAAAGTTCCATTTTCAGGAAAAGAGGTAGAGTATGATTCTCTTCAAAGAATAGGTGTTGGGATTTCAAAATTGGGAACATCCAAGGCTGTTTCTATAGGTGCGTATGCCTTTGCATTGAATGAGCTTGATAAATAAAAAACTAACAAATAATTCTTTCGGAGGAGGAAAATGAAAAAATTAATTTTAATAATAGTTTTGATTTTCACTTTAACTCTATTCCTTTCCTCAGGAAATAAGTACAAATATGTAAATCCATTTATAGGTACCGGAGGACACGGGCATACATATCCGGGAGTAAGTCTGCCATTCGGGATGATTCAGGTTAGCCCCGACACCAGAGTTGGAACATGGGATGGCTGCTCTGGATATCATTATTCTGACAAATCAATAATAGGTTTCAGTCACACTCATCTGAGCGGCACAGGTTGTCTTGATTATGGAGATATTCTTTTAATGCCAATTACAGGTGAGGTTAAATTGGAGCCGGGAACAGATAAAGCTCCTGATTCAGATTACAGGTCAAGATTTTCCCATAAGAATGAATATGCCCATGCAGGTTATTATTCTGTTTTTTTAGATGATTATAAGGTTAAAGTTGAGCTTACTGCAACGGAAAGAGCAGGCTTTCATAGATATACATTTGAAAAGGGAAAAAATTCTCATATACTTCTTGATCTGAAACACAGAGATAAGGTTCTGGATTCATATTTGAAAATTGTCAGTTCCACAGAGGTAGAAGGCTATAGGTTTTCAAGCTCCTGGGCTAAAAAGCAATATCTCTACTTTGTAATAAAATTTTCAAAACCTTTCAAAAATCATAAGATTTACATAGATGATCAAAAATTTGCGGGAGAAGAGATAATAGGCAAAAATATTAAAGCTGTTTTTGATTTTAACACAGACAAAAGTAAAACAATACTTGTTAAAATAGGAATTTCCGCTGTCAGTATTGAGGGAGCAAGAAAAAATCTGAACAAAGAAATAAGAGGCTGGGGCTTTGATGAGATAAAAGAGAAAGCCGAACAAAAATGGGATAAGGAGCTTTCAAAAATAGATATAATGACAAAGGACGAGAATAAAAAAGTAATTTTCTATACCGCACTTTACCACTCTCTCTTAAATCCTAATATATATACGGATATTGACGGGAAATACAGGGGAAGAGATTTAAAGATACATAAAGCCGAGGGATTTGAATATTATACTCTATTCTCATTGTGGGATACATTCAGAGCCGAACATCCGCTCTTAACAATCATTGATAGAAAAAGATCCCTTGATTTTATAAAAACCTTTTTAAAACAGTATGAGCAGGGAGGAAGGCTTCCTGTTTGGGAGCTTTCTGCCAATGAAACAGATACAATGATAGGATATCACTCAGTACCTGTCATAGTTGATGCCTTTGTTAAGGGGATAAGAGATTTTGATACTGAACTTGCCTTGAAAGCTATGAAACACAGTGCAATGCTTGATTGGAAAGGATTGAGGTTTTATAAAAAGTATGGTTATATACCATCCGATATGGAATCAGAATCAGTTTCAAAAACTCTTGAATACTCATACGATGACTGGTGCATAGCAGAATTTTCAAAGATGATTGGACATAAAAAAGATTATATTTACTTTATTGAAAGAGCTCAATATTATAAGAATCTATTTGACCCTGAAACAAAGTTTTTCAGACCAAAGATAAATGGCGGATGGTATTCTCCTTTTAATCCAAAAGAGGTTAATTTTAACTATACGGAAGCCAATGCATGGCAGTATAATTTCTTTGTTCCTCAGGATATTCAAACTCATATTGAATTAATGGAAGGAAAAGATTTTTATTCAAAAATGCTTGATAGGCTTTTTACAGAATCTCCAGAACTTGAGGGTAGAAAACAGGCGGATATTACAGGCTTAATAGGTCAGTATGCCCATGGAAATGAACCAAGCCATCACATAGCCTATCTCTATAATTTTGCGGGAAAACCCTGGAAAACTCAAGAAATTGTAAATAAAATAGGTTCGGAACTTTACAAAAACGCCCCGGATGGCCTTGCAGGAAATGAAGATTGCGGACAAATGTCAGCATGGTATGTTTTAAGCTCCATGGGATTTTATTCGGTTACACCGGGTTTACCATACTATGTAATAGGGACACCATTTTTTGATAAGATTGTAATTAATCTTGAAAATGGCAAAAAATTTAAGATAATTGCAAAAAACCTTTCCAAGAACAATATTTATATCCAAAGGGCCACTCTTAATGGTAAAAATTACACAAAATCATTTATTTACCACAAAGATATTATGAAAGGAGGGAAATTGGTTTTTTTTATGGGTGATAAACCAAATAAAAAGTGGGGAGCCAAAGATAAAGA
>JALXDT010000138.1 GCA_027070475.1 Candidatus Aminicenantota bacterium
ATAATAATCTTTGTCATACAACAACAGGAAAGAAGAAAAGAACAAAACATAAGTATTTAAAAATTTTTTCTTAAAATTAATTTTAATATCATTTGTTAAAAAGTTTTGAGAAGGTTATAATTTTTATTCTTAATTTGGAGGGAAAAATGAAGAAAATTTTCTTGTTTTTCGTTATTTTCGGAATTTTTATGAGTCTTAGTGCAGAAATTATTAATTTTAAAGAGACACCTTCTCAGAAGGAAAAGAGAATGGAATGGTGGAGAAAGGCGAGATTTGGAATGTTTATTCACTGGGGCCTCTATTCCCTTGCTGCGAGGCATGAGTGGGTGAAAAGAAATGAAAGAATGAGCAATCAAGAGTATAGAAAGTATTTTGAGCATTTTAACCCTGACCTTTATAACCCTGTCGAATGGGCAAGGTTAGCAAAAGAAGCTGGGATGAAATATGTTGTGATTACCGCAAAGCATCATGAGGGTTTTTGTTTGTGGGATTCAAAATATACTGAATATAAAGTTACAAACACCCCCTATGGGAAAGATATATTAAAATCTTTTGTGAAAGCTTTTCGTAAAGAAGGGTTAAGAGTAGGATTTTATTACTCTCTTCTTGATTGGCACCACCCTGATTATATTCCTGATAGAAATCATCCGATGTTTGAAAATAAAGATTTTATGAAGAAAGCTAAAAATAGAGATATGAATAAATATGTAAGATATATGATGAATCAACTCACAGAGCTTCTTACAGAATATGGAAGAATAAGTTCTCTCTTTCTTGATTACTCCTTTCCTCCAAAGAATGGAAAAAGAGGTAAAGGAAGAAATGATTGGCAATCTGTCAAACTAATCAATCTTGTAAGAAAGCTTCAACCATGGATAATAGTTGATGATAGACTCGATCTTCTTGATACACCGGGAGGTTGGGATTACAGAACTCCTGAGCAATTTATGCCGCGAAGATGGATAACATATAAAGGTAAAAAAGTCCCCTGGGAAACATGTCAAACCTTTTCCGGTTCATGGGGATACTATCGGGATGAATACACCTGGAAGAGTGTACGACAGCTTATTATTATGCTAATAGAAACTGTCAGTAAAGGAGGTAATCTTCTTCTAAATGTAGGCCCTACTGCAAGGGGAACTTTTGATAAAAGAGCTGTAGACAGGCTTAAAGGTATAGGAAAATGGATGAAATATCATGAAAGATCTATTTATGGATGCACTGAGGCTCCGAGGGAATTTAAAAAGCCGGATAATTGCCTCCTGACCTATAATCCGGAAACAAAGAGATTATATGTTCATATTCTTGTCTGGCCTCCTCTCGGAAGGCTTTTTCTTGACGGCTTTGCAGGAAAAGTGGAGTATGCTCAGCTTCTTAATGATGCTTCAGAAGTTCAGATAATAAATGAACCGTATTGGACAGTCGTGGAAAGGAAATTTTCAAAGGATACACTTGTTCTAAAACTCCCTATCAAAAAACCACCCGTAGAAATCCCTGTCATTGAACTATTTTTAAAGTAAGCTTATTATCACAAAACTATTATAGCTAATGAAAAACAAAGAAGTAACGGATCGGTGTTTATTAAGGATTTAAATTGTATGCTCAATAAGACTTAAATTATTTTTTAAGATAACCCTTTCTTGGTTTTAAAATGTAATGAATATTTACAAGCTTAATTTTTTCCTTCCTAACTTAAATTAGATAATAGATCAAATAAAATGAATTCAATTTGACTTCTTTTTTATTTTTATTTAAAATT
>JALXDT010000139.1 GCA_027070475.1 Candidatus Aminicenantota bacterium
CTTTAGAACCATAGATAAAAATATTTTTATCTTCTTTTTCAATAACAATATCATCAAGATGGGGACCTGATAAAACCTTCCTTCTCTTAAATTCATCATCCATAGAAAAATCTTTATTATACTCATTAATTACAATTTTTATCCCCTTTCCTTTTAACAAAGAATTTAGCTCTGACACTAAAGATTTTCTCCTCTCTCTTATTTTTTCTCCAAAAAATAATAATTGCTCTGTCCAAACATCGTAAACAGACTTTTCTCTCTTCCCTCTTTTAAGCAAAACATTTTTATTTCTCAGACTTTTATTATAATTTAAAAGGCTATTTATGTAAAGAGTATCAATACCTGATCCAAAAAAATCAATTATTCTCCTCCTTTCCATTCTTTTTTTAAAAAAATCAAAAATTCTCTCACTATTAATGAAAATAGTAAAAAATATATTTAAAATATCTGTTAATTTCGCCTTCTTTTCATCCACTTTTCTTACAACCCTCTTCTTATTAACTCCTCCAAAAATTGAATGCTCTGTTTCTTTTTTTAACACCCCAAATACTGAAAAACCCCCACCTATTCTTGATATCTCATTAAGCCTTTTTGTTCTGAAAGACCTTCCATAATTCAAATAATATACAGCCTCTAAAATAGTTGTTTTCCCACTTCCATTCCCACCATAAACTATATTAACCCCATCTTTAAATAAAACTTTCCTCTCTTTAAAAAGTCTGAAATCCTTTAAATATATATTTTTTAGAACTGCCAAAATCTATTGAAAAGGTATTACCATATAAATGTAATCAAATTCAAAATTACCTTCCTTAACTTCTCCCACCGGTTTAAACCTAACTATAGTTTTCTCATCAGAAAATTCCATTTTAACCTCTTCATTCTCTATATTCTCAAGAAATTCCTTAACAAAAAGCGCATTAAAAGAAATAACAATTTCCTCCCCTTCATAGCCTTTTGCAGTAAGTTCTTCCTCCCCTTTTCCACTTTCGACACTATCATAACTTAAAATAATTCCATCTCTTTTTATCATCATGTTTACCTGTTTTATCTTCGAAGATATTATATTTAAAATCCTTCTAAGAGCCTTATTAGTCTCCTCTCTTTTAAAAATAACAAAGTTTTCTCTCTCCATGTTTATATAATCATAAAACTCCGGAAATCTCTTTTCTATTATTCTTGTTGTTAAAATTATATTATTATAAATGAAAAAGTAATTATTAACTCCCTTTATTATTTTTATCTCTCCTTCATCTTCAAATTTCAAAAGCTCATTCAATGCTTTTCTATAAACTAAAAGATCTGTTTCTTTATAATTTTTTGATACCTCTGTTTTAGCATAAGCAAGTCTATTATAATCAGAAGAAACTGCCTCTATTGTATTTCCTTTAAATATAAAATATCCTCCCCCCATAGCAGTATAATGCTCTTCCGAAATCGCATATCTAATCATTCTTATTAAATTTTTAAAAACTTTAATATCAACTGTGATCTCTTCCTCTTCCTCAGGCAATGGAATTGTCGGAAAATTATCAGGAGATAGACCATAAAGTGTATAAAAACTTGTTCCTCCTTTAAGGTCTATAATAGAATCTTCCTTCTCCTCTATTTCTATAAACTCAGTGTCCATCTCCTTTACTAAATTATAGAGGAGAGAAAAGGCAACAGTAATACTTCCCTCTTTCTCTATTTCAGCATCCATTTCTATAATAATCCCAATCTCAAGATCCGTACCTGATATTTCTATTTTCTCCAAATTTTTTGTTTTTAAAAGAACATAGTTTAAGATAGGCATAGTGCTTCTCTTTTCCACAATGCCATTCATCAACTCTAACTCTTTTAGTAAGAGTGTTCTCTTAATTTTAACTTTCATTTTTCCACCTTTCCTTAAGTCATTATTTTTATTTATTAATATTATAATATATTACCTATAAAATCAATAATAATAATATAAGCATACCAAATGTTCAAAAACTTGCAAAACATTTATGTACAATATTTTTCCAATTAACCAATCTGTTGAAAACTCTTTAAACATCTTTAAATCTTCTGATATATGATTGAATCTCTTTTTCAAAATTTGGATCTTCTTCAATCTTTTTTTGAATCTTATTTATAGAATGAATCACTGTTGAATGGTGTTTATTTCCAAACTCTTTTCCTATTTTATTTACTGGCATATCAATAACCACTTTTATCAAATACATTGCAATCTGCCTTGGAAAAGAAATTCTTGGTGAATTATTCTTTGAATTTAGCTCATTAACCTTTATCCCGAACTTTTCCGCAATAAAGGTCTTTATTCTTTCTGGAGTCACCTCCTCTTTGTTTTCATCCACATAATCCTTTATTTCCTGTTTAACAAGGTTTATTGTAATCGGAACACCTCTGATCGATGCAATAGCTCCTATCCTTGATAGAGCTCCTTCAAGAGTTCTTACATTTCTTTTTATTTTTGATGCTATATATTCTGCAATATCCTTTGTTATTTGAATATTTTTTTCTTTAGCCTTTTCCATTAGTATTGCTATTCTGTTTTCAAGGTCAGGGGGTTCAATTTGAGCAATAATACCCCATTCAAACCTTGATCTTAGTCTTTCCTCTAATTTTTTTAAATCTTTTGGAGGACAATCACTTGATATTATTATCTGTTTTCCCGATTCATAAAGTTCATTAAAAATAAAAAAAAGCTCTTTTTTAGTTGCTTCCCATGTTGACATTAATTGAATATCATCTATTATTAAAATATCAGCACTCTTATACTTTTTTTTAAATTCAGAATATTTTTTATTTTGAAGATGATACACCATCTCATCCATAAAATCTTTTGATGTTTTAAACATTACATTTTTATTCTTTTTGTTTTTTAAAATATAGTTTGCGATTGCTGTTAATAAGTGAGTTTTTCCAAGACCTACATCTCCGTAAATATATACGGGATTATAGTTTGATTCTCCTTTTGCAACACTTAAGGCAACCGCAAAAGCAAACTGGCTTCCCTGTCCCGGGATAAAGTTTTCAAAAGTGTAGTTTTTATTTATATTTGATAATTTTGTAGAATAAACCTTTTTCTTCTTTTCACTGCTTTTTTCAGGATAGATGAATCTTATTTTATTATTGGGATCATAATTTATAAGAAAGGAGTTTATGAGATCCACATACTTCTGGTTTAAAAATGAAAAGAATTCAGAATCTGGAACTTTTAAATATAGTTCATTTTCATCAACACCTATGAATTTTATCGGAGAAATCCATAGATTATACTCTCTTTCATTGTTGATTTTCTTTCTTAAATCCTCTTTAATTTTCTCCCAAATAAAATCCATTAGATTTCCACCTTTTTTTCCACATATGTGGAAAACTTTTCTTATGGTTGAGAATACTCAACCATAAAAAGTACAATAACTTCAAAATTTATATTAACAAAAAGAGTATTATCTGTCAAAAAATTCAGAGTTTTATATTAACACCTCCGAAGAGCCATCTTTTTGGGGAAGGATATCCGTAAATTTCATAATATTTTTCATTAAAAACATTGTTTATCTTGGCAAAGAAAGATAGATTTTTTGAAATTGCAAAATTTAGATTGAGGTAGAAAACCGAAAAACTTTCAGCATCAACAACTGTGAAGTTCTTTTCATCAAAATCCTTTCTCTCTCCCACATATCTTCCGCCAAAGAAAATATTTAGTCTCTTGTAGAATATATTAAGAGAACCTTTAAGAATAAAAGATGGCCTTCTCAAAAGCTCTTCGCCAGTAACAGCGTTTTTAGAAGATAATTTTAAAAATGAAATTGAGAGTTTGTTATTTTTAAACATATAGGTAAGGGATGAGGAAAACCCCTTTATTTTATCCTCTCCTGAATTTTTTAATTTATAGGTTATAAAATCAAAAGTGATAAGATCCTCATATTTTGTATTAAAAAGTGAAAATGTCAATAATATATTGTTTTTTGCAAACTTAACACCTGTTTCATAATTTAAAGATTTTTCAGGTTTAAGGGAAGGTGAACCCCAGGGAGATGCAAATTCTGAAACCTTTGGAGCTCTAAATCCTTTTGAAAATATAAAATACGGAGAAATAAGAATTTTATTTGAGAGGAGATTATATGAAACAGATATTTTAGGGGATAGATAACCATCAAATTCGCTGAATTTATCATACCTTAAACCGAGAGCAAGATTAAGTCTTTCTGTTCTGTAAAGCTGTTCGCCGAAAAATGAGAATGAATTGTAATTTTCATCAATAAAAGAAAATCCACTCTCGGTTTCCTCTGTGATTTTGGATTTAAAGAGCTCAAATCCAAAAAGAGAGGTCGTGTTTTTAAAAGGGGAAGCAACAAACTTTGAACTAAGTTGATAATTATCGCTTTTTGAATGATAGAAACTTCCCCAGAAAGCATCTGGATCTTTAAGTGTATAATCTCTTTTGTAAAAGGAAAGGTTTAAATCAAAAAAACTTTTTTCTGAGAGTTTATATTTAAAAGGAAAGGCTAATAGGTTCATCTCTGTTGTGCTTTTTCTGTTAGGGGAGGGAAAGCCATAATTGAAGGGTATTCCAGTGGAAGAAGAGACATAATAGAAGAAAGGGGAAAGTGAGAACTTTTTATTTTCAATATCCCAGTTAAAGTAGATATTTTTGTTATCAAAATCACTGTTTGTAAAATCACCCTTTATCTTTTTCCCACTGTAGATTAAAGAGAGAGTATTTTTCCCAAACCTTTTTCCAAATGAGACCTTTTCGCCGAAACTTGAATTTTTCCCTCCGAAAAGTGTTAAAGAAAAGCCATTAGTTTTTTCCGGAATTAAATTGATAACCCCTCCCATTGCTTCGGAGCCATAGAGACTACTTTGAGGGCCATTCACAATTTCTATTTGCTGAAAAGTATCTGCTGATATGGGAGAATAATCAAAGGAAAGTGAAGCGGGATCATTGATTTTAACCCCATTGATTAAAAGGACAGTATGCTTTGAGCTTGCCCCCCTTATAAAAACAGAGGAGAATTGACCGTAGGCTCCGCTTGAAAGAGAAAGAGTTGAAGAAGATAGGGAAAGTGCTTCCGATAAATTTAAAGGTTTCAGTGAGTTTAATTCCTTTTTGGTAATTAAGGAGAAAGAGTCAATTACATTTAAAATACTCTCCTCTGTAAGAGTTGCGGTGACAATAATTTCCTCCTTGAATTGATTCTTTTTCTCCTTTGACTTAGAAGAAAAGAGTAAAAAAGAGTGAAAGAGAATAAGAAAAGAAACAATAATTTTTTTGTACATAAAAACCTCCTCAAAATTTTTTTGGAGGGCTACCTTTAAAGCTACTCCTTCCCCTCCGAAAGGGTAGCCGAATGTTTTCAGGTAGGTCTTCCGGCTCATGGATCATTCCCTTTTCCGCCTTCCCATCCTATTAAGGATAGTGGCTTTCAGAAAAGAGTCCCCATTTACGGCTGCGGGGGCAGCGGAGGCTTTTACCTCTCTTCCCTGACACCTGAAAACAGATTATTCTATCATAGAAGTCGGAAAAGGTGGTAGCTTTGAGGTAAGTCGTGAATGGTCGAAGTGATAGCGGAGATCCCGCACTTTCTTTCTAACGGTGAATGTGAAAACGGTTCGACTAAATGATGAATTTAAGAAGAAATTTTCACCAAAGTATAGCTAATCAAAAAAGATAGTGCTGGATGAATTGTTAATCGGAGCGGTTAGTTTTTGGTTTTTTGTTGTTTTTTATAAATATATTAATTAACCGTAGGGGCAATTCATGAATTGCCACTACAGATATTTATTGCGATTCGCCGTTTTTAAATTAAAGGAATCAAAAAAAATTTATTACAGGAAATCAACCATATTCCTTGTGAATAGCTCTTGGCTCAAAGTTCAGTGCTCAACACTTAAAGCTCTCTTAAATTTGACAAATGAAAAATTTTTTATTATCATACCTCATAATTAGAAAAGGAAAAGGGAGAGAAAAATGAAAAGAACTTTTCAACCGAACAATAGAAAAAGGAAAAAAACACACGGTTTTTTAGTTAGAATGAGAACAAGAGCAGGAAGAGCAGTAATCAGAAGAAGAAGGAGAAAAGGAAGAAAAAGATTGGCTGCTTAATACTTTATGGATTTCAGATTAAAGAAAGAGAATAGGATAAGAAGCAGAAAAGATATTGTTTTATTGCTAAGGAAAGGAAAAAAGCTTGAAAGAGAAGATTGTTGCAAGAGGTACGCCTTTGTTGATATTT
>JALXDT010000140.1 GCA_027070475.1 Candidatus Aminicenantota bacterium
GATCTGAAAAGATAATTCAGCCCCAAATAAACAATTTTAGGATTATGAGGGGAGAGAATTATAGGAGCAAGCCATTGCCCTCTGTACGGTTTTTCATTTGCTTTCCTTTTGGGATAAATATTAAAACTCTTTCCTGACTTTATATCGGTTCTTGTTATATGTCCGTAAAATCCGGCTGAGTACACAATATTTGAATCAGAGCTATCAATAGCATGTGTGGAACCCTCTCCTCCAGGTGCTCTTTCCCATTCTACTGCGGGGATATTGTTTCTTCCATAACTTAAATCGACAACCCCTCTGAAACTTCCGTGGTCTTGAATTGAGCCATATACATGAAAAGGTTTTTCCATATCATAAGAAACATTAAAAAATTGAGCTACAGGTATTTCATTTCTAAAAGTTCTCCAATGTTTCCCTCCGTCATAGGAAATAGCAAGTCCTCCGTCATTTACATTAACAAGATAGTTAGTGTTGTCAGGATCAATCCAGAGTCCGTGATGATCTCCGTGCATACCTCTCAATGGTTTGAAGGTTTTCCCTCCGTCTGTTGAAACATTTAAAGCAAGACCCATTACATATATTTTGTTCTCATCTTTGGGATCAACCCTTACCTGTCCGAAAACCCAGCCATAGGTATTGGCAAGTCTTCTCATGTATTTGTTATTTGGACTTACCTCCCTCCAGTGTTCACCATAATCATCACTTCTGTAAATGGTCGCTCCTCTTATCATGCCTTTCCCCGGTTTTCCGTAAGCATCAATTTCTTCTTTTCTCCATTTTCTGTACAGTTTGTAATTATCAATAAAAGCATAAAGAACATTGGGTTTTGCCTTGCAAAGGTCTATTCCTATTCTTCCTCTGTATTTTGCGAGGGGGAGTCCGTTGTTTATGGGTTTCCAGGTTTTTCCACTATCTGTTGTTTTATAAATTCCGCTATATTTATAATTTTCCTCATTTCGTGGATCATTCCATTTTTTTCTGATTCTTTGCCAAAAAGCAGCATAAAGAGTATCTGGGTTTTTCGGATCCATGACAAGATCAATGGCTCCTGTCATCTCATTTATATAAAGAACTTTTTTCCAGGTTTTACCGCCATTGGTTGTTTTAAAGACACCTCTCTCTTTATTATATGTCCATTCATGTCCGCTTGCCGCCACATATACTATATCAGGGTTTTTCGGATGAATTATTATTCTTGAGATTGTGTTTGTATCGGTGAGTCCCATGTGATGCCAAGTTTTTCCACCATCTATTGATTTATAAACACCTGCACCGGCCTGTGAGCTTCTGAAAATATTAGCTTCTCCTGTTCCAATCCAAATTATATTGGGGTTTGAAGGAGCGATTTCTATATTACCAATTGAGGTTGATAATCCATTCTCAAATACCGGTTCCCAGCTAATTCCTTCATTGTCGCTTTTCCAAATTCCTCCAGATGCTGTTGCAACATAAATGGTATAATTTTTACCCTTTGGAGTTACAACCGCAACATCTGTCATCCTTCCGCTCACATTAGTGGGCCCGATAAATTGCCATTTCATATTCTTGAAAATAGAAGTTTCTCTCATTTTAACAAAATCTTTATACCACTTTATCCTGAGTTCGGGAGGAGTATTTTTAACAGGCTCTGAAGAGATTAAGTAAATGTTTACAATAAAGATTAATGCAAAGAAAAATATTGTAATTTTACTGCTTTTTTTAAGATCATTCATAAATGACCTCCTAATTTCTTGATATCTATTATAC
>JALXDT010000141.1 GCA_027070475.1 Candidatus Aminicenantota bacterium
CCATATAAATATAGCTATACTTAAAATAATAAGTCTGTTTTTATCCACTGAACTATTCGTTTTTACCATTTTTAATCACAATTATTTCATCCTCTTTGACCTTTATAAGTCCCAACTTGTTTTTTGCTATTTCATCCACCCTATCAAGTCTTATTAATTCGCTCTTTTTGATTTTCAACTGCCTGATGTCCTCCTGAAGCGCCTTTTTTCTATTTTTCAGTTCTTCTATCCTGTATCCTGCCCGAATCACATCAATATGATGCCAGAGATAAAACATTATTGAGGCAGCAAAGAGAAAAATAGCGAACAGATAAATCAAAAAAGAATCATTGCTATTTTTCTTTTTCTCATTCATATTCTTACCCCCGCTCTTAATTTTGCTGAACGAGATCTCGGATTAATTTTTTTTTCCGTATCTGAAGGCATCACAGGTTTTTTTGTTAAAATCCTTATATATCCGTTCTTCGCAGCTTTCCTGAAACTATTTTTTACTATTCTATCTTCCAGAGAATGAAATGAAATCACTACAACTCTTGCACCCCTCTTAATCTTTGAAAAGAGTGTGTAAAAAAAGCTATCCAATCCTTCCAGTTCTCTGTTAACTTCAATTCTGATTGCCTGAAATACTCTTGAAAGAGGATCCATTGTTTTCCTTTTTCTATAAAGTGTTCTTACTACCTCCTTTAATTCTCCGCTTGTTCTTATCCTCTTCCTTTTCCTTGTCAACAATATCTCCTTAACCAATCTTTCAGGATTTTTAAACTCTCCGAACTCTTTGAAAACTCTTATTAATTCATTGTAGGAATAATCATTTACAACCTTTTCGGCTGTCAGTTCCTGAGTTTTATCCATTCTCATATCAAGAGGAGAATCCTTTGAATAGGAAAATCCCATTTCAGGATTATCAAGCTGAAAGGATGAAATCCCAAGATCAAAAAGATAGCCATCTATTCTATTAAACGGGAGAGAGTGATTAAATATATTCTTAAAATTATCATGAATTGCTTTTATTCTATCTTTGAAATTTGAGAGATTTTTTAATGCCATTTTAATTGATTCCTGGTCCATGTCAAAGGCAAAGACGAAAGCATTTTTATTATTAGATAGGATAGCTTTTGTGTGTCCTCCCATTCCCAATGTTCCATCTAAAAAGTAAGCTCCTTTTTCCACTTCCAAAAACTCCATTACCTCTTTTTCTAAAACAGGTACATGCAATTAATCCTCGCCTCTGGGTAAAAAGGATAAATCATCATCGGTTAATGGTTTTTCAATATTGAGCTTCTCAAACACTTCCTTATTCCAGAGAACAAGGTGATCGATGTTTCCTATAAGTACCAATTCACCTTCAAGTTTTGCTCTTTCTCTTAAAATTGATTGAATTAATACTCTTTCTTTTTTATCTATTGAAGTAATTTTCCCATAATAGCCTGTTATATTAAGATATTTTCTTAAAACCGGGTAATTTTTAGCTGATTGCTGAACCTTTTTTAACCAATTTTTCCATACAGGAAGTGGATAAATCAAGACACTATCCCCTCTATCCGATGTTATATAAAGTTCATTGCCATAGTTAGAGATAATATATTTTGAAAAGTCGCCAGGTATCTTTATTCTACCTGTCCCATCAATCTTAACTAAAGCACTACCTAAAAGCATCTCTCTCCCGTTTTCTCCCAAAATTTCCCAAATTTTCCCAGTCCATAAATATAAAGCTTTTTTACTCAAATGTCAAGCTTTTTTTATC
>JALXDT010000142.1 GCA_027070475.1 Candidatus Aminicenantota bacterium
ATAGGTTTAAAGAGGAAGCTGGTAAATTCTCTCTCTTACTTAAGTTTTCTTCTGAGATCAAAGTTCAGGATTTTCCGGCATTTTTTAAGATTTCCCCCTATATAAAATACAATGTGAATATTATAGGGGATAGTGCAATAGTTAAAGCAAATTTTCAACCGCAGCAGAAATTTACCATAAAGATTATGAAAGGTCTTGTCTCAAAGGATGGAGCTATTTTAAACAAAGACTATGACTTTATGGTAAAAGTTCCGAATTTTTCTCCCTCTTTAAAATTTCTTTTTAAGGGAAGATATATAAAGAGGGGAGAAAATCCTGAGGTTAAAATAAAAAGTATGAATATTAAAAAGATTAAGATAATTATCAGAAAAATAGCTCCAAAAAATATCTCTTTCTGGTATGGAAAATACTATAAAAGAAGATGGATAGAGGATAGAAGGGCTGATGATTATGTTTCCCACAAGATTTATGAAAAAAAGCTTGAGCTTTCTCAAACAAAAAACAATAAGGAAATAATAACAACAATAGGTTTATCTGATTTTGTAAAATTGGATGAAAAGGGAGTTTTTGAGATCTATGTATTTTCCATAGACAATACCTATGAAGAGGATCAGCTTTGGCTTAATCTAACAAACATAGGGCTGGTTTACAAAAAGTCAAAGGATAGGGTTAAGGTATGGGCATTGGCTCTTAATGACCTTGAACCTGTAGGAGGAGTGAATGTAAAACTTCTTTCAAAGGATGGAAGGGTTTTATCATCCGGTTTGACAGGAAACTCAGGAAGTATAGAGTTTACAGGGCTGACAAAAAACACTCAACCTTTTATTATAACAGGAGAAAAAGAGGGAGATTTTACATATATAGATACTGATTATGCAATGTTGAATATTTCTGATTTTGATACCGGCGGAGTATCTTCTGAATTTGTCGGAAAATACAGAGCTTTTATTTATTCTGAAAGAGACCTTTACAGACCCGGAGAGGATGCAAACATAGCTGTGATAGTAAGGGACAAAAATTATCATCCTCCTGTCTCTCTTCCTGTTATATTAAAAATCTTGACACCTGAGGGAAAGATTAAAAAGAAAATCAAGATGACTCTTGATTCCAATGGAATGGCTGAGACAAAACTCAATTTTAATTATTATGATAAAACAGGTCTTTATTCTGCAAACCTTTTTATAGGGGATAATCTTATCGGAAGCTATAAGATAAAGGTTGAGGAATTTATTCCCCAGAGGATAAGGGTTAATGCTGAGCTGGATAAGAGTGAGTATATGTCAAATGAAAATCCTACCTTAAAAATAAGCTCTGAGTATCTTTTCGGAACACCTCTTTCCGAAGGAAAATTCAAGGTTTTTGCTTTTCTTACATCTCAGCCAACAACTTTCAAAGATTTTCCGGGTTATGTTTTCGGGAAAGAGATAAAAGAGGAAAAAAACATAAAAATATTTGATACAGAGGATAATCTGAATGAAAATGGTAAAGCTGAAATTAAGATTGTTGTTCCCAGAGGGGAATATTCGGGAAAAATGGGTTTGACAGTTCAAACAGAGGTATTTGAAGGTGAAAGTGGAAAATCCGTAAAAAAAGTTTCAAAAGCTATCTTTTCTCCGTTTAAAACTTATATTGGCCTTAAATCCCCTGCCGGATATCTTGTTAGCGGTGAAAAGGTAAAGATTGATGGAATTATGGTTAATCAAAGCGGTAAACTTTTGAGTTCAAACAGAATTTTAAACTATGAAATATACAAGAGAAATTATAGCTGGGTTTACTATTATGATAAAAATAGCTATGACTATGTTTACAAGAGGGTTTATTATGAAGATATTGTTAATACAGGGAAAATCAATACAAAATCCGGTAAATTTTCAATAACATTTATTCCAGATTGGGGAACATATAGAATAAGGGTTTATGATAAAAATGCTGAGGCTGTAACAGATCTTATAGCTTCAACATACTGGTGGTTCGGAGAAGCTGAAGAGGTAAGAAACAGACCCGCTGAAAGAATTACTGTTCATTTAAATAAAGATAAGGTAAAGGTGGGAGATAAAATCAAAGTGGGTTTTGTTTCTCCTTACAATGGAAAACTACTTCTTGCTGTAGAAGGGGATGAACTTTACTATTACAAATGGTATGATGTTAAGAGAGGAGAGCAAAGTTTTTCAATTAAAATAAAAAAAGATATGTACTATCCAACCCTATATATTTCGGCTCTTGTGATAAAGAAAAGCGATGAGCGAGATCCATTCCCCTCAAGGGCATTCGGAATAGCACCAGTTTCAGTGATACCTGACAGGAATCAATTTGAGATTAAGGTCAATGCTCCTGAAACAATTAAACCCAACTCTGATCTTAAAATAAGGATAAAATCAAAGAGCAAAAAGGAATCTGAGATAACTGTTGCTGTTGTTGATGAGGGAATTTTAAATATAACAGGTTTTTCCTGCCCTGATCCACTCTCATACTTTTTCAAGAAGAGAAGAGCTGAGGTTTATACCTTTGACATATTTGGTATGCTTTTGCCTGATCTTCCCAGACTGAGAAACAATAAAAACGGAGCAGGTTATGGTGAAGAGGAGAAGAGGCTTCTGAATCCTCCTGTTATAAAGAGGGTAAAACCTGTCTCTCTCTGGTCAGGAATATTGAAGCTCTCACCTAAAGGGGAAACAGAGGTCAAATTCTCAATCCCGGATTATCAGGGAAGTGTTAAACTTATGATTACAGGAGCTTCAAACGATAAATTCACCTCTTTTGAAAAGAGGGTTATTGTTAAGGATATTATTAGTGTGGAAGCAACCTTACCGCGATTCTTGATAAACAGAGATAGTGTGATAGTCCCTGTTCAGATTTTTAACAATAGTGATAAAGGAAGCTTTTTCAAAATAATTCCTGAAATGAAAAATCTGAATGTGGCCGAACATATTCCTGAAAAGCTATTCGTCAAACCCAATAGTTCTGAAAAGCTAAATATAAAGCTTTCTGTCTCAGGAAAGGATTTTGCAGTATTCAAATTAAGAGTTGAAGGTAATGGAGCTCAGACTGTTAAAACAGTGGAAATACCGATCAAAGAGCTTATGCCTCTTGTTGAAGAGAGGGATATCTATAAGATAGATACTGGGAAGGAGCAAATTCCTATTAATCAGGAAGCATGGGAGAGCATAGATAAGATTATAGTGGGAGTTTCAAACTTTGAATATTTAAAGGCTCTCTCCTATATTAAAAAACTGATAAAGTATCCTTACGGATGTCTTGAACAGACCACATCAACAGTATTTCCTCTTCTTTATGTCAAAGATATTCTGAGGATTGTTTCTCCCGATGTATTAAAGGATAAGAATATTTTAAAGTTTATAAATGCGGGAATCGAGAAAATAATTTCCTTGCAAACTGTTTCCGGTGGATTTGCCTTCTGGCCCGGCGGAACCTATGAGGCAAAATGGGATACAAACTATGCTCTTCACTTTCTGATAGAGGCAAAAGAGAATGGATTTAATGTTCCGGATTTTGTAATAGATAATGCGGCAAACTATATTAAGGACGGAATTCCCTACAAGCCTGATTATTATGCTGGAAAATATTATTACTACCCCTTTAACAGAGGCGCATACTCTATCTATCTTCTGACAAAATTAAATAAATTTAATGAAGCTGAACTTAATTCATACTATGATAAATTTTTTAATTATATGAACAGTGATGCGCAGGCTTTTATGGCCGGTGCTTATCTTAATGTGGGAAACTATGAAAAGGCAAAATCAATACTTGAGAACATCAAAATTGATCCCACTGATAAAGCCAATGCATACTATTCAACCATTTTGAGAAAGTACGGAGTACTTCTCTATTTTCTCGCTGAGATTGATTCTCCAAGAAGGTTTTCCGTAATGGCAAAAGTATCTGAACTTCTCTCAAATGAACCTTACTATCTAACAACTCAGGAAATTGCATGGTCTGTTATGGGAATCGGAAAGGTTCTTAAAAAGATGAACTTAGCTGACACTAATGCGGTTGTTCTTGTAAACGGCAAAAAAGTTAAAAAGTTTGAAAAGAACGGAGGCTCTTTCATCCTTGAAAATTACAGAGGGCAGACAATGGAAATCAGTAATAATGGTAGCTCTCCCGTATATGCTGTTGTTAAAGTTATTGGCAGAAAAGCTTCTTATGCCTTTACCCCGGTTGATAGCGGGATATCAATTAAAAGAGAGTATTTTAACATTAACGGTGTTCCTATCGGATATGATAACAGTTCCTATGTGGCAAACCTTGCAGACGGGTTAATAGTAAAACTTACAATAAGCTCAAACATAGGAAAGGTTTATAATCTTGCGATAACCGATAGAATACCGGCAGGTTTTGAGATTGAGAACACAAGGCTTGACACATCTTCAAATCTGTTTTTGAAGAAAGCTGATTTTGTTCCCGATTATGTTGATATAAGGGATGATAGGATAAATATATTCGGAAGTCTGACAAAACAGAGTGCAGTATACTATTATATGATCAGAGCTGTAAACAGAGGAAAATACAATCTTCCGCCTGTGAAAGCCGAACTTATGTACAGACCTAAAATCAGAAGTATTAGGGATAAAGGATATTTTGTAGTAAACTGATTACTTTAGGAAAAAACTTAATACTTTTGAATTGAAGATATAAATTTTGGTTTTCTTATTCTTCCAGCACTTTTTTTGCAAGTCAGCCTTAAGACAGCAATTTTCCAAAAACTCCTTTCTATCCCATCGGAAAAGAGCAGGAATTTCAGGCAGTAAAACTCCCCTCTTTTCCCCTTTTATAATTAAAAGTCCGTCCTCTCCCAATTTAAGATTCCTACTATTGTAAAGTTTCCTTAAATTGAATATCAAAGATACATTAATTTCAAGATTCTTTATTTCATCAGATTTTAGAGGTTCAAATCTTGGGTCTTCGAAGGCACTTAAAACAGAAATTCTCTTTAGTGTTTTGTATAAAGGTGTGTTAGAAATAATATTACCCATACATCCTCTTAACTTTCCATTCTTTTTTAAAGTTATAAAAACCCCGAATCTTCTATTAAAGATAGAATTTTCGGAAGATATTAGGACTTTATCTTTTTTCTTTAAAATAGTGTTTTTTACTATCTTGAATATCTCCTCTTTCTCATCTTTATGAATTATTAATTTTTTCTTTTTATAGTAAAGTCCTGAAAAATAGCCCACAACCCTTTCTGTATTCCCATCAAAATCAGAAGAGTATCCTCTCGAAACAGGAAAAAATTCAAGTTTCATCTTTTTTGCCATATACATTCCAACATAAAGAGCCCTCCAACCACAGGCTTCCACTTTGTCAAATTGTTTTAATCTTAAAAATGTATCAGGTTTTTTATTCTCTAATACCTTTATTGTATTTTCATCTATTTCCTTTGCCACATTTAACTTATGATAATGGGAAAGATCAGTTGAAATTAAAAGCAAAGCTTTTTTCCTTTTTAAGAGTTTTATCAAATATTTTGCTAAAAGCTTTAATTCATTCTTTTTTGTATCCCCTATGATAATCGGTAAGATTTTTACATCTTTAAAAGTTTCCTGAATATATGGCAATTGAATATTTATCGAATGCTCTTCATAAAAGAGCTCTTTGTTCAGAAAAACCGTAAAAATACTCTTTTTTATTTTTAAAACTTCATCCGAATCGGTTTTTATTATACCCAATGGGGATTTAAGATATTCTCCGCTGTAAACTGCAAAACCACGAAAATATTGATAGTGGGGAGGTCCTAAAATTATAATGAGTTTATAATCTCCTTTTATCAGATTAAAAGTTTTTGCTGCAACCTTTCCTGAGTATTGGTAGGTCGCATGGGGAGAAATTATTATTTCAGGCTCTCCGACAAATTCCGAATAGTATTGAAAACCGTTGAAATTTGCTCTGAAAATTTTGATAAATTCATCTTTATTCTCAGGGTGGTATTTAAAAAAAGGATGTAGTGGAAAGGTTGAAAACAGTAAAAATGCAATTAAAGAAATTATTTTAAGATTCTTTCCTCTAATCATCAAGCTCTTCTATGAAGTGTCTTAAACTGGCAAGATTGATTTTAATTCTTTTTAAGTAATTCTGTTTTTCTTCATCCTTACAATTTAAAAAACCTTCTATTGCATCATCAAGCTCTTCTATATAGGATATTCCCTCATCTTTCAGCTCAGAAACATATT
>JALXDT010000143.1 GCA_027070475.1 Candidatus Aminicenantota bacterium
GGAAAACCTTAAAATTCTGAATCGATGTACTTAACTCTCTACCCTGAGTTACCATGTTCCTTGCTTCCATTATTGCATCTTCAACAATAGCATTCCCCGATGTTTTAGCTGTTATCTCAAGAGCAAGCAAAAGGTCTATTCCACTGGATATCATTGTAGCAAGAGTTCGTGAAAATCTTGCAACTGAACCTTTTATCGCAAGGTCTCCCATTACAGGTAATTTTAATTTTAAATTATCTATTACCCTTCTACCAGTATGAGTTCTATAATACGCTCTAAAAGCAAAAAAGGCACCAATCGTTATTAATACAAGCCATCCAATATTATTTACAAGAAGATGTGAAGCAGAAACAAGAATTTGAGTAGGCAAAGGAAGTTCTGCTCCAAGGTCTTCAAACAGAGCTGAAAAAGTAGGAACAACTTTATACAAAATTAACAATGAAATAGTAATAGCTATTACAAGAACAACTACAGGATAAGTTAATGCTGATTTTACTTTTCCTCTGACACTTGCCTCTCTTTCAAGATACTTTGCAAGTCTTGAAAGAACCTCAGGTAAATTTCCAGATTTTTCTCCAGCACTTGCCATATTAATATAAAGCTCTGAAAATGCTCTCGGATGCTTTCTTAAAGCTTCCTCAAGTGATACACCACTTTCGATATCCGATTTTACCGTGGAAACAGCCTCCTTAAACTTTTTATTCTTTATCTGGCTCGCTAATATTCCCAAGCCCTGAACTATCGGAATTCCTGCATTTATTATTGTAGCAAGCTGCCTTGTAAATATCGAAAGTTCATCTACCTTAACAATTTTCCCTTTGAAAAGATTCAAGCCAAAAGACATTCCACCTTTCTTTTTAATTTTCTGAATTACTATCTGATCTCTCGCTATCATTCTTCTGGCATCTTCAATAGTTGCTGCACTCTTTGTTCCTCTGATTATTTGACCAAACTTATTTTTTCCTACATACTCAAAAACAGGCATAAGCCCTCCTAAAAACCTCTATCAAAATTTGGAGCCATCTGAACACCTTCATATACTTTAAACAGATAAGGTGAAAGACTTGATGGCCCTCTATTAATTATCTCGCTTAGTTCATCGGGATTATGGGATACACTCATTGCGAGCTCAAGAGTGATTAATCTCTTAAAATAAAGAACAGCTAAAGACTGATTAAATGTTTGCATTCCCGTCTTTTCCTGTGCTGTTTGCATAGAAGAGTATATTTGATGTATTTTATCTTCCCTTATTAAATTTCTAATTGCAGGAGTGGGAACCAATATTTCCGTAGCAACAACTCTTCCCCTTCCATCTGCTTTTGGTAAAAGTGATTGGGTGATAATTCCTTCTAAGATTAAAGAAAGCTGAGTTCTCACCTGAGATTGTTGATGAGCGGGAAAAATATCAATAATTCTATTAATTGTTTGAGAGGCTGAATTTGTATGTAAGGTGGCAAAGGTTAAATGCCCGGTTTCAGCAACCTGCAAAGCTGTTTCAACAGTCTCCAGATCTCTCATTTCACCAATAAGGACTACATCGGGGTCTTCTCTTAAAGCTGCCCTTAAAGCTCTGGCAAATGATTTTGTATCAGAACCGACTTCTCTTTGATTCACTATTGCTTTTTTATGTGTATGGAGATACTCGATCGGATCTTCTATCGTTATTATATGAACGGGTCTTTCGCTGTTTATTTTATCAATCATTGTGGCAAGCGTTGTTGATTTTCCTGAACCGGTAGGTCCTGTCACCAACACAAGACCTCTTGGTTTATCACATAAAGTTTTTACAACAGGCGGAATTCCCAACTCCTCAAAACTTCTCTTTTCAAATGGGATCATTCTAAAAGCACCGCCAACTGCTCCCCTTTGATGAAAAACATTGGCTCTGAATCTTGCAAGACCTTTTATTCCAAAGGAAAAATCCAATTCAAGGTCCTCTTCTAATTTATGCTTTTGAGAATCACTTAATATAGAATAAATTAATTGTTTTGTTTCAGGTGCTTTTAGGGGAGGGTGATTTAAAGGTTTTAATTTCCCATGTACTCTTATTTGAGGGGGAGAGTTCGTGGTAATATGAAGGTCAGTTGCTCCCTCATCTATCATTATTTTTAATAATTGATGTAATGGTAGTGCCATTTAAGCCTCCTAAACCTTTACAGTTTCTCTTACAACCTCCTCAATAGAGGTTAGTCCTTTTTTAACCTTCTCAAGTCCACTCATTCTCAATGTATACATACCCTCCTCAATCGCTTTCCTCCTTAATTCAGAAGTTGATGCCATTGAGATTATCATCTCCTTTATCTCTTCGGAAATCTCCATCACCTCAAAGAGTCCTACTCTCCCCTTATAGCCCGTGTGATTACATGCAGAACACCCTTTTGCTTTATAAATTTTAAGATTTTTTACTTCATCAGGATTAAAACCCACATCTATTAAAGCTTTCGGAGGATAAGAAGCTTCCTCTTTACATTTATTGCATAATCTTCTAACTAATCTCTGGGCAACAACGAGCAAAAGAGAAGAGGCAACAAGATAGGGTTCTATTCCCATATTTATCAATCTTGTAATTGTAGAAGGGGCATCATTTGTATGTAAAGTAGATAGAACAAGGTGACCTGTTAGAGCTGCTTTTATAGCAATATCCGCTGTTTCAAAATCTCTGATTTCTCCCACCAAAATAATATTGGGGTCTTGCCTCAAAAAGGACCTTAATGCTGAAGCAAAGTTTAAACCTGCATCCTCATTAACATTAACCTGATTAATCCCATATAGATTAAACTCAACAGGGTCCTCTACCGTCATTATATTTGTATCCTCACTGTTAAGAGTTGAGATTGCAGAATAAAGAGTATTTGTTTTCCCTGACCCTGTAGGCCCGGTAACCAAAATAATTCCCCATGGTCTTCTTATCGCTCTTTTAAACTTTTCAAGCGATTCCTCTTCAAAACCTAATTGAGTAAGATCAAGCCTTAATTGTTCTTTATCCAGTATTCTCATAACCACCTTTTCCCCATAAAGGGTGGGTAGTGTCGAAACTCTCATATCAATCTCTTTAACCTTACCATTAGCAAGTTTTATCTTAGTTTTGATTCTACCATCCTGAGGAACTCTTTTTTCATCTATTCTTAATTTTGAGATAACCTTAACCCTTGTTATTATACCATCTTTCATAGTGTAAGGAGGTTCCTGCTGTTCATAGAGAATTCCATCTATTCTATATCTTACTCTTAACTTTTTTTCATATGGTTCAATATGAATATCACTTGCTCCCTTTTCCACAGCGATTTTTATCAAATTGTTCACATATTGAACAATTGGTCCTTTTTCAGCTTCCTGCTCCATTTCAGCTATATTCATCTCCTCTTCTTCAGTTAAAAATTCAATACTTTCATCTGTTCCAAACTCTCCCTGAAATTCTTCAAATGTCTTTTTTATTTCAACTTCTGATGTTGTTCCATAATGTTTATCTATAGCTGCTCTAATTGCTGATTCGGGAGCTATGACCGGCTGTACTTTTAGTCCTGTCATAAACTCTATCTCTGAAATCGTCATTAAATTCGTAGGCTCCACCATCGCAAGAGTTAAAGTATCACCTATTTTGCTTATTGGAATAATAAGTGCTTTTCTACAATGTTCCTCTGGAATAATATTCAAAACACTTTTGTCAATTTCAAATTTGGAAAGATTAATCGCAGGAACACCTTGCTGTTTTGATAGGACTTCTGCTATATCCTCTTCAGAAACAAACCCCAGATTAATAAATATCGATCCCAGTCTACCTCCCCTCTCCTTTTGATACTCGAGAGCTTCTTTCAACTGGGACTCATTAATCAACCCTTCTCTTAATAATAATTCTCCTAATCTATAAGCCATTTCATTAAAATTGTAAGCAAAATATACATATTTGTCAAGACTTTATCTAAATAATACTTAAAAAACAATGAAAATCACTATAAATATTAATTTTCAAAATTTCATATTTTAAAAGTAAATAATATTTTTAATCAGAAGAGTAAATTTTATATTAATGTTCTTTCTTTTGTGGCTTCATAAGATACTTATCTCCACTCTCCTTCACAATCAACTCATACCAGGATTTAGGATAGCCGGGATGGGTAACTTTCCCCTTCTCATCTTTCATATTCCCATCAAGGTATTTAACAAGAAGCTCAATGAGAAGTTTTCTCCACCTTTTAACTACTGTAGAAGCTTGTTTTTCAGAATATTTTGTTAAATAATCTTTAGCTAAAAGTGAAGATTTCTTATAAAGGGAAAGAGCCGCTTTGTCCACTTCAGGCACTTCTGCCACAAATTTATCTTCAAAATATCTCTGCTGTTTTTGAATATCTTTGATCATATCTGAATATCTTGAATAGGCGAAATTTGCCACAAAATTAAAAACCCAGAAAGCTGAATCCCAGCTAAAATGATAAAAGTCTCCGGTTCTAACCGCATAATTATAGGGAGCTTTTTCTATTCCAATATACATTGGCACATATACTGTACTGTAAGTATCATCAACACTAAACCAAAAAATTCCACCAATAGGATTGGGCAAATATCCTCTTGCCTGCGCTATGAAGGAAAAGCCTGTCTGCTGAGTTGATGTTGCTCTCTCATTAAAATATTTTTTTCCATTTAATTTCCATACAAGAGGACGCCATCTATAAGGAAGCCTATATGGTCCTGCCCCTACTCCCTTGCTTAGATCAAATTCTGTTCCCTCAAAGTGGTCTCTCATAAGACTCATCAAATCCTGAACTGTTAACTTTTTATCAGGTTTAATCCAGAGAGGAAGTGGTTCAGCTTTGGGATTACCTCTAACATAATCAAGATATTTATCCATATTTTTTGAAGGAGCAATCCTTCTGAAAAAGCTCCATACTCTCGCTTCGCAAAATCTTAATCCTCCAAAATCAGGAGGGGCATAGGCATCAACAAAACTAAAGTCCTTATCCTCTCCTTTGAAGTATCCCATTTTTCTAGCAAAAGAAATTACATCTTTTGAATAGAGGCAATTCTTTGGATCATTTAAAGGGAATTTTCTTATTCTCGCTTGATTTGCATGGGCTGTGACATAACCATCGGGGACTCTTCTTGCTACCCATACGGCTCCCTTTTCTTTACCCTTACCGATCATATCCATTATCCAGACCTCTTTGGGATCTGCAATGGAGAAAGTTTCCCCTGAACTTACATATCCGTATTCCTCCACAAGTTTTCCCATTATCTTTATTGCTTCCCTTGCTGTACGCGCTCTCTGAAGGGTAATATACATAAGACTACCATAATCAAGGACTCCTACTTTGCTGCGAAGTTCCTTCCTTCCTCCATAGGTTGTTTCTCCTATAGACACCTGAAATTCATTCATATTCCCTATAACTTTATATGTTCTTTTAGCCTGTTTTATTTTCCCCAAATATTTTCCGGTGTCCCATTCGTACACATCTAACATCTCACCTTCAGGATGAATCCCTGCAGGAGTGAAATAGAGTTCACCGTAAAGCGTATGGGAATCCGCAGCATAGGTAATCATTGTGGAACCATCCTTTGTGGCTCCTTTGCTTACAAGAAAGTTTGTACATGAAAAACCAAAAGAAAAGGAAAATAGTAACACAATAGTCAGGACTAAAATTTTTTTAATCATCTAAACCTCCATTAATTTTAACTAAAAAATCAATAAAATCTTCCAGAAGATACGATTTATCCTTTGAACTATATTTGAAATCTTTTTCAATAGAATAAAGTTTAGTCAATATTTCTCCCAATACCTTATAATATTTTTTTATTTGAAAGTCAAAAAATCGAAGCTTTGAAGAGTAAAGTCTCAAACTAACACCTATCTCCTGTTCTCTGAAACCTGCTTCCTTATATAAGAGAAACCAGTATAAAAGAGTAAAAAAATTTGTAATGCTGGTCCATATATAGATAGGATCATACTGATCCTTTAAAAGCTTTCTTAAAATATTCTTAGCTCCTTTTGTCCCTAAACTTTCAAGAAAATTATCAATCTTTTCATCTTTTTTTAAAGAAAAAACTTCCTCAATATCCTTTTCTTTCACAATTCCATCTTCACAGAATAGAGAAAGTTTTTTTATCTCGGATTCCAACAAGAAAAGTTCAGATGGTCCCGAATTTATGATTCTGGAAATAATTTTATTATCAGCTTTAAGG